>JAEUTC010000222.1 GCA_016787985.1 Flavobacteriales bacterium
CAAGTATATTTGCGCGCCTATTCCGGCACACCATCCCATGTCATCCGTCACCTACCAGGAGCGCCACATCGGTCCCAACCACCACGAGACCGCCGCCATGCTCAAGGCCATCGGCGTCAGCAGCCTCGATGAACTGATCGAACGGACCGTGCCGAAAGGCATCCGCCGCGGGAAGTTGGAGGTGGGACCGGCCATGACCGAACGTGAGCACCTGGACAACATGCGTGCCTTGGGCTCGAAGAACAAGGTGTTCCGCAGCTACATCGGCCTGGGCTTCAGCGGCACCATCCTTCCTCCCCCCATCCAACGGAACATCTTCGAGAATCCCGGATGGTACACGGCCTACACACCCTATCAAGCCGAGATCTCACAAGGGCGTTTGGAAGCTCTGTTGAATTTCCAGACGATGTGCAGCGATCTCACGGGTCTGCCCATCGCGAACGCCAGCTTGCTGGACGAAGCCACCGCCATCTCCGAAGCCATGCACATGCTGCATGCGGCACGGCCCAAGGAACTTGGTGAAGCGAACAAGTTCTTCGCCGACAAGGGCCTGTATCCGCAGAACATCGATGTGCTGCGTACGCGCTGCGCGCCCATCGGCGTAGAGCTGGTGGTGGGCGATGTGAAGGACTTCGAGCCGGCGGACAGCTACTTCGGTCTCGCTTTGCAATATCCGGCGATCGATGGCAGCGTGAACGACTACCGCGACATCGTAGGCAAAGCCAAGTCCGCAGGGGTGCGTACAGCGGTCTGTGCGGACCTGCTCTCTTTGGTGCTGCTGACCCCTCCGGGTGAATGGGGTGCCGATGTGGTAGTGGGGAACAGTCAGCGTTTCGGTGTACCCATGGGTTACGGCGGTCCGCACGCCGCGTTCTTCTGCACCACGGATGAATACAAGCGCCTGTTGCCCGGCCGCATCATCGGTGTAAGCCAGGATCGGCGCGGGAAACAAGGGCTACGCATGGCCCTTCAAACACGGGAACAGCATATCCGCCGCGACAAGGCCACCAGCAATATCTGCACGGCACAAGCCCTGCTCGCTGTGATGGCCGGCATGTACGCGGTGTACCATGGCCCCGAGGGATTGAAGCGCATCGCACGGAACGTGCACGCACACACCCGGAGCGTGGCCGAGGCGGCCAAGGCGCTTGGATACACCGTTCGGAACGGAAGCTTCTTCGACACCATCACGCTCGAAGGTGTGAAGGACATGAAGGCCGTGAAGAGCGCTGCAGAGAAGCGTGGCATGAACTTCCGCTACGGCGCAGAAGCAGTGAGCATCGCGTTCGACGAGACGGTACGCACCAGTGATGTGAACGATGTGTTGGCCGCGTTGGCGGAAGCCTCCGGCGCCAAGGCTCCAACGGCTGTCCAAAGCAGCGACACCTTGGCCGTGCCCGCCGAACTACAGCGGAAGAGCGCGTTCCTCACGCACCCCGTCTTCAACGCCCACCACACGGAGCTTGAACTCCAGCGCTACATCAAGCGGCTCGAGAACAAGGATTTCAGTCTGATGCATGGCATGATCCCGCTGGGCTCTTGCACCATGAAGTTGAACGCGGCAAGCACATTGCTGCCCTTGAGCTGGCCGGAGTGGGGTGGTCTTCACCCCTTCGCGCCCGTGGAACAGACCGAAGGCTATCAGGAGGTGTTCCGCCAGTTGAGCGATGCACTGGCCAAGGCCACCGGCTTCACGGCGGTGAGCCTGCAACCCAACAGCGGTGCTCAAGGTGAGTACGCAGGTCTGCTCGTGATCCGTGCCTATCATGAAGCCCGCGGCGATCAGAAGCGCACGGTGGCCCTGATCCCCAGCAGTGCGCATGGCACCAACCCGGCGAGCGCGGTGATGGCCGGCATGCAGGTGGTGGTGGTGAAGGCCGATGCCGAAGGCCACGTGGATGTGGCCGACCTGAAGGCCAAAGCGGAACAGTACAAGGACACTTTGAGCTGCCTGATGGTGACCTACCCGAGCACGCACGGGGTGTACGAGGAGAGCATCAAGGAGATCACGAGCACGATACACGCGAATGGTGGTCTGGTCTACATGGATGGCGCCAACATGAATGCCCAGGTAGGACTTACGAGTCCTGGTGACATCGGTGCGGACGTCTGCCACCTGAACCTGCACAAGACCTTCGCCATCCCACACGGCGGCGGTGGCCCTGGCATGGGTCCCATTTGTGTGAACGACAAGCTGAAACCCTTCCTCCCTGGCCACCCGCTGATCAAGACAGGTGGCGAACATGCGGTGCCAGCAGTGAGCAGCGCACCGTGGGGCAGTGCATTGATCCTGTTGATCAGCTATGGCTACATCAAGATGCTCGGTGGCGAAGGGTTGACCGATGCCACCCGTTACGCGATACTCAACGCGAATTACCTGCGTGCCAAGCTGGAGAAGTACTATCCCATCCTGTACGTGGGTAGTGAAGGCATGGTGGCCCATGAAATGATCCTGGACTGCCGCGATTTCAAGCGGGCGGCGGGCATCGACGTGAGCGACATCGCGAAGCGCTTGATGGACTACGGATTCCACGCACCCACGGTGAGTTTCCCTGTGGCGGAAACGTTGATGGTGGAGCCCACGGAGAGCGAAGCCAAAGCGGAACTCGATCGTTTCGTGGAGGCCATGATCGGTATCCGGAAGGAGATCGCAGCGCTGGAGAAGGGCGAAGCCGACAAGACCGACAACGTGCTGAAGAACGCTCCGCATACCAACGAGGAGGTCTGCGGCAACGAATGGAACCACGCCTACACCCGTGAGCAAGCGGCCTTCCCCGTGAATGTGAACCGCGAATGGAAATACTGGCCCACGGTGAGCCGTGTGGACAATGCCTTTGGCGATCGGAACCTGGTCTGCACCTGCCCGCCGATCGAGGAATACATGACGGTGGAAGCCTGAACCGGATGAAGGAACTGAAACTAGGCCTCATCGCCTTCGCCTGCCTGATCCTTACGGGTCAAGCCATGGCGCAACCCAAGGCTGCGGCCTGTTTCTTCAGCAACGACTTCGAAGAGCTTGAAGACCTCACCGGGTGGGACCTCGGGCCCGATGTCGAGCGCCGCACCCCGGAAGGTGAAGGCCTTGGGATCTTCGTGCCCGCGTGGACCTTGGGGAATGCCGCAGCGGCCAACGCCGACGGCTATTTCCCGGTAACCGACAGTCCGATCGACAACCGGTTCGCGATGGCCAACGATGCGGCCGATCCCTGCAATTGCGACATGGCCGATGTTCGACTGACCTCTCCTTTGATCGACCTCAGCGGTCGCACAGGCGTAGCGTTGGAGTGCAGGGTATTCAACGAGAACACTTTTAGTGCTGGACCCACGGTGATCGAGGTGAGCACTGTGGAGGGCGAATGGTCCACGCTTATCACCTTGTCCGATATCCAGGATCAATGGCAGCCGGTGTTCGTCGACCTCAGCGCATTCGATGGCGCAGCCAACTTCCGGTTCCGGTTCCGCTGGAGCGATGGTGGTGCCTGGGCGGGAGGCTTCGCGGTGGATGATATCTGCCTGCGGGGACGCACCACCAACGACCTCGTCGTATCCGACGCCCAGTTGGGTGTTTCCAACGCCTCCATATTCGAGACCGGCGATCAACGCTTGGTCTACCGACAGTTGCCCTTGACCCAGGTGGCACCCGTGACCGTTTCGGCCATGGTGAAGAACGGTGGCACGGCAGTATTGGACCAAGTTCGTGCATCGGCCATCATCACCTTGAACGGCATCGACCACGGCCCCTTCCTATCCGACACCATCGACATGCTACAGCCTGGGGAGCAGCGCACGCTTTCCATCGCCACCGGCTGGCAGCCTGACGCGCCTGGGACGGCCACCATCAGCATCGCTGGAAGCGCAGTGCAAGCGGACGATGCCCCTGAGGATGATAGCGCCATCGGCAACGTCCAATTCACGGCCGATGGATGGGACAACGGCTACAGCGCGATGAGCTGCGACCGAGGCCCCACCACGGCCAGCATCGGCGGCAGTGGCGGCTTCATCATCTCGAACCGGATGGAGATCGTTTCCTCCGGCGACCAGGCCGCTGGCGTAAGTGTGACCTACGGCACAGGCACCCAGAACGGTGCTGTGGTCCGTGCGATACTCATGGACGCGAATTTCTCCACCATCGATACCTCCACCCGCCGCACCTTGGAGCAGGCGGATATGGATGCGATCTGGAATGGCCTTCCCATCTTCGAGTCGTTCGCGAACCACCCTGCGCTAGAGCCAGGCGACTACCATGTTGGCATCCAACAACTCACGAGCGGCGGCGACCAGCCAGTGCATGTTGCCGTGGCAGGACCCTCTTCTGGTGGTCGCAGCGTGATCCAGGAGGGCATCGGCTTCACGCTGGACTATCTGTACTCTACGCCCATGGTGCGGCTGCACTTGGCAACGGTACCCGTGGGTGTGGACGCGCGAACCAACAGCGAACAACTCCTCCACCTTTTCCCGAACCCTGCTAACGATGTGGTGGTCCTGCAGCTTCGCGATGCCAACCGCGCAGGGAGATGGCGGGTGCTGGATATCAGCGGGCGGATGCAAGCTGAAGGCACCCTGCAAGGCCCCTCGACGATGATCGACTTGGGGGCACTGCCATCGGGCACGTACATCGTAACGGTTGAAACGGAGGACCGCGTGGGTTCAATCCCTGTGGTGGTGGCTCGGTGAGTCGACCGTTCCTGTTGCATTTGGCACCGGTCCTCGTTCGGCGACCCTACCGGCATCCCTAATGGCACTGTTGGGCACGGCCCATCCACTTCGATGTGGGTTATCGTGTAACTTGTGGCCCGTCCAAACGGTCAAATCCACATGAATAAACGGTACCTACTCACCGGCCTGTTCGTCGGGTCGCTCGCTCTGGTGGCATCTGCGCAACGCGCGGATCGTCCCGCACCACAAAAGATCCAACTCGCTCCATCGGTTGAGGGAGCCCATGACTCCGGCACCAGCGGCTTGCGCGGTGGCGGTGAGATCGTGTGGTCCGAGGACTTCGCCAATGGTTTCGCTGGGAATAACCCTTCGGGCCCCTGGACCACTTCTGGTGCGAATGGGAACATCTGGACCATCAACACGAACTCGCCACGCGGAGGATACACGAATGCCAATGAGCAGATCACGTCGACAACGGCCGCCAACGGCTTCGCCAAGTTCGCCTCGGATTCGGCGAATAGCTCGTGGTCGAATGGAACCCCTACCGCATTGCCCGTGAATCAATTCGTGAACTGGGATGGCAGTTTGGTATCCCCGGTGATCGACCTTAGCCTGACCCCACAGGTCGAACTCGTTTACGAGCAGCGGTCCCGCTGGTGCTGCGGTGATTCTCCGTTCCAATTGGAGATCAGCACGGATGGTGGCAACACGTGGCCGACCGTATTCCTGGCGAACGAAGGGTTGCCGATCAACCAGGGCGCACCAGGTACGGGCACCACTTCTGCGGTGACCGAAACCCGCCGCTTCAGCTTGAGCGCGGCCATCGCTTCGAACCCTTCTACCGTGCAGTTCCGCTTCCACCACAATGGCGAGGCAGGCACCTCACACTATTACTGGCAGCTCGACGACATCAGCATCCAGGTGCTGCCTGATTTCGAGATGCGCATGAACTACGCGTACACCTCCACCACCGGGACTGGTGAGGAATTCGGCCGTATCCCGGCTTCGCAGCTCCCTTCCGTGATGAACATC
>JAEUTC010000240.1 GCA_016787985.1 Flavobacteriales bacterium
TTTTTCAAGCGGGGCGGCCAACTCCTTCTGGTACTTCAAACCTGCCTTGCGCAAGGCCAGTGCGGTCTGTACAGGCGACGGTATGCTGAAGATCTTTCCGCCCACGTTGAGCAACTCGGTCTCCTTGGGCGTGGTATCCACCGCCAGGGTGTCCGTAGCGGTCTGTTGGTCTTCGGTGTTGGAGCCTCCACAGGCGGCTAGGAGCAGCCCGAAGCTGAGGCCCAGGGCGATCTTCGATGAGGTTGGCACGGACATGATCAGCGCGGATGGTTTCGATATCCGGGTGTCGAAGGTAGGGGCCTCGAAAGGCCGGGTTCCCCTTGTTCCCCAGCAGTTTTCAACAGGGCATCGGTAACCCGCACTTCACCAGCGTTGGAGGCGAGAGCCTTTCACGGCGTACCAGAGGATGAACAGGTAGCAGGGCACCATCATCCAATAGGCATTCTGGTATCCGAGCGGCCCTTCGGCCAAGGCTCCGTAGACCTTCGGCAGGACTGCACCACCAACGATGGCCATGATCAGCATGGCGCTTCCGGTGGCTGTATTCCTCCCGAGTCCATGGATGGCCAATGGCCAGATAGCGGGCCAGACGAGCGCGTTCGCGAGACCCAAGAGCGCGATGCACACCACGGTGAGCGGTACAGTGAGATGGATCAGCGTGAAGTTCACCAGGTCAGGGAAGGGCACGTTCATGGTCAACCCTGGGGGTACCAACGCAGCGACCGCGGTGAGCACCACCCCGAGCACGGCTGAGAGCAAAAGAGCATTCGATTGCGAGATGAACTTGGGGATGGTGAGATTGCCGATGATGTAAGCGGCGACCATCGCGATCAACGTGAGCGCGGTGAAGTACTTCGTATTCGACAAGGGTAGTCCGAGCGATTCTCCATACAGACCGATGGTCTCCCCTGCCATCACCTCCACCCCGACGTAGAGGAATAATGCGAAGACCCCGAGCACCAAATAAGGATAGGAGAAAACCGTTCTTGTGGGCGACTCGGCAGCCTCACCAGCTTGCTCCACCTCAAGGTCCGGAAGCGGCGAGAACCTGATCCAGAGACCCAAAGCCACCAGGACGGCGGTCATCAATGCGTACGGCACCATCACGCGCTGGGCCAATTCATCCAGGCGCACGGATCGGGCTGCGGTTTCCATCAGAGCAAGGTCAGCCGTGAGTTGATCGGCATCGGCCAGTACCACCGCCGATAGTATGATGGGGGCCAGCACTCCCGCCAGCTTATTGCAGATCCCCATGATGCTGATGCGTGCTGCTGCACTTTCGATCGGGCCTACTACGGTGATGTATGGATTGCTCGCCGTTTGCAGCAAGGCCAGCCCTGTACCGATGATGAATAGACCTACCAGGAAAAGTGCATAGGACCTGACCATCGCAGCCGGCAGGAAAAGCAGACTCCCTACGGCCATGATGAACAGGCCGAGCATCATGCCCTTCTTCATTCCGGTGCGTTGCAGGATGTAGGATGATGGCAGCGCGAGGAAGAAATAGGAGATGTAGAACGCCACCGGGATCCAAAGCGCCTGGCTCGTGGTCAACTCACACGCGATCTTGAGGTACAGGATCAGTGTCCCATTCAACCAGGTGACGAACCCGAAGATGAAGAATAGCGCGCCGAGGATGAAGACCGCAGCGCTGGTGTTGGTGGAGCGGGGCATGGGGTGAAAGTAGAGGCGCTCAAGCACACCCTGCCCCCTACCCTGCCTACCTCGTGAACAACGCCCTGTGGAACGGCCAACGGGCTCACCAATTCAGCTCGTGCTTGTAATAGCGCGGAAAACGGATGCTCTTCCGCACCTGTTCGTAGTATTTGTGCCAAAGCGGGGTGGACAGGTCGTAGACATCCTTCTCCGCCGCGGCCCCTCCGGTCTCCGGAACGCGACGTGCCTTGGCCGCCGCATGGTTGAACGCCGTCTGCTTGCGCTTCATGCCAATAAGACAAATGGAGGCCTCGGAATGTTGCCCACCGTTCCTCGTTCGCTGGCGCACCAGCTTACCAGAATGCTACCGATGATCCGTTCATCGATCACCTTTGTAGCTTCAGCGAAGCCCTTGTACGTCGAAGTCATCCTACCACTGGCCGTTCCAGGCACATTCACCTACACCGTCCCTGAAGGCATGGAGGTGGTGCCTGGGATGCGCGTAGCCGTGCCCTTTGGTAGAGGCAGAAAGCTGTACGGCGCACTGGTACGGCGAACGCACCATGATGACCCGCTGCACCGTAAGCCCCGTCCCATCCTCTCCGTATTGGATGCGGCACCGATCGTACGAAGCGAACAGCTCGAACTCTGGGACCGGATAGCCGAGTACTACATGTGTACGGTCGGCGAGGTGCTCATCGCGGCATTGCCGGGTCAGCTCTCCCTTTCCAGCGAAACGCGTTTGGTCGCAGGGCCGATGGTGGAGTCGTTCATACCCGGTCAGGAACGCGCGGTCTTCCTCTTGAACGCGTTGGAAGATGGCCAAGTGGTGACCTTGGAACAAGCCGGCGAACTCCTTGGTCTGAAGGACCCACTACCGGCAGTGAAGCGGCTGATGGAGCAAGGGGCGCTCTTGCTGGAAGAGCAGCTGCAGCAGGACTGGAAGCCGCGCATGACCAGCTACATCCGACTAAGCGCGGAGAACGCCACGGAAGAAGCCCTGCATGCCTGGTTCGACAGGCTGGAGAAAGCGCCCAAGCAACTGCACGTCTTGATGCGCTTCGTGGAACTGAGCCAATGCCTGACGGACCGGCCCAAGGAGGTGGAGCGGGCGAAACTTGTGCACGCGAGCGACAGTTCCACCGCGGTGGTGGAGCAACTGGTGAAGAAGGGTTTGTTCCAGCGCTACGAGCGCGAGGAAGGAAGGCCGGACCCCAGCGCCACATCATCCCCACCTCCAGTACTATCGGCCGCGCAACAAGAAGCGTTGACCGCGGTGAAGCAAGCTTTCGAAAAGCATGACGTGGTACTCCTGCGGGGCGTCACATCCAGCGGAAAAACGGAGCTGTACACCACGTTGATCACCGAAGCGCTGGCAAGAGGGGAACAAGTCCTGTACCTGTTGCCAGAGATCGCACTGACCACCCAGATCATCGCTCGGCTCCGCGCGCGGTTCGCTGAAGATGTTGCGGTATTCCATTCGCGCATGGCCCAACACGAGCGCACCGCACTTTGGATGCGTTGTGTCGGCGAGGTGCCACCACGAGTGATCGTTGGTGCGCGTTCCGCCTTGTTCCTGCCCTTCGTAAGACTCGGCCTGGTGGTGGTGGACGAAGAGCACGACCCGAGCTACAAGCAACACGAACCGGCTCCACGGTACCACGCGCGCGACATGGCCATCGTGCTCGCGGGGCTGCACCACGCCAAGGTATTGCTCGGCTCGGCCACACCGAGCATGGAAAGCCAGCATAACGCACGCCAAGGAAAATATGGATCGGTGGAGTTGTTGGTGCGCTTTGGCGACGTGAGGATGCCCGTGATCACCCGCGTGGACCTGCGCGATGCGGCCCGGAGGAAACTCATGCGCGGCCACTTCACGGCCACCTTGATCGAACACATCCAACACGCACTGGACAAGCGCGAGCAGGTGATCGTATTCCAGAACCGACGCGGATACGTCCCCGTTTGGCAGTGCAGCTCGTGCGGCTGGGTGCCGCAATGCGACCAATGCGATGTGAGCCTCACCTACCACAAATTCCAGCATCAGCTGCGTTGTCACTACTGCGGAAGGCACTATGCACCACCTACCAAGTGTGACCAATGCGGTAGCCCGCGGTTACAGATGCTCGGCTTCGGCACGGAGAAGATCGAGGAGGAGCTCGCCGAGTTCTTCCCCACCGCCCGTATCGCTCGGATGGACCAGGACACCACCCGAGGCAAGAACGCGCTGGACCGCATCCTTACCGCCTTCGGACAAGGCGCAGTGGATGTGCTGGTGGGCACACAAATGGTGACCAAAGGCCTCGACTTCGACCACGTGAGCACGGTGGCCATCCTGAACGCCGACAACCTCATGCGTTTCCCGGACTTCAGGGCGCACGAGCGTGCTTTCCAATTGATGGCGCAAGTGGCAGGCCGCTCGGGACGCAGGAAAACTGCGGGCACGGTCATCATACAAGCACAGGAGGTACAGCATCCGATCCTGGAACTCGTGGTGGGGCATGACGTGGAAGGCATGTACCAGCGCGAATTGGAGCACCGCCGTGCACATGGCTATCCACCGTTCATGCGTTTGGTGCAACTCACCTTGAAACACCGCTCGGAAGAACGGGTGGCCCGCACGGCCCAGGATCTGGCCACGGCCCTGCGTCCGCGGTTCGGTGACTTGGTGCTCGGGCCGGAGATCCCTGTGGTATCCCGGATCCGGGACAAACACCTCCGCCGCCTGTTGGTGAAACTCGCTCGATCGAGCTATCGAACGGACAAGGAATTCCTGCGCGATACCATCGACCGGGTCTTCGGGGCTTCGGAGCACAGTTCGGTACAACTCGTCACCGATGTGGACCCGATCTGATCATGCGCGACATCCCTCACGAACTTGAACAGCGACCCGTGACCAGTCCTGCTAGCGGATCGAGCATGAAGCGATGGGAGCTCTTGGTGTCCGCGCTCTTCATCTTGGGCTGTATCCTCACCTCCATCGTCCTGTTAGGGCGCTTGGATATCGGACTATACGATGAGACGGCCTATCTGCAACGCGGCGCTTGGATCGACAAGCAGGGGTTGCCAACAGCGGACATGGCACCCTTGTACTCGTTGTGGTACCGTTCTCTCCAGTTCATCGTTAGCGACCCGATCCAGCGCTACTTCGCGAACTATGCGTTCACCATGGCGGCGCTACCCGTGCTGGCCTTCGCCTTGCTGCGGATCTCACGCGTGGCCCTCCTACCAAGTCTGGTCACTGGTGTCTTCGTGCTGCTCTCCAATTCGAACGTGCTCAATTGGCCCAGGGTCTCGGTCTTCGCCTTGATCATCCTGCTCATCGGCCTCATCCTCTTCCTCCGCAGCGAACGACGAGACCGTGGTTGGTTCGCGATCACAGCAGCAACGGCAGTCGTACAATTCATCCGTCCTGAGTTCGCGCTCAGCCTAATGGTCCTAGGAGCGCTTTGGCTCTTTGACCTGGTGCGGCGCAAGCGCGGAGGAGGGCTGATCACTTGGTCGTATCCATTGGCGGCGTTGGTCCTGATCGCAGCCCTCTTCGTTTGGCTCGGCAACCCGTTCGCCAACGGTCGCAGCATGATCGCGTTCGGCCAGCACTACGCATTGAACGTGATCGATGCCGGTGAAACGCATGTAGACCCTTGGACCAACTGGGAGACCATCGCACAGAAGGACCTGGGAACGACGGAAAGCTTGACAAATGCCTTACGGAACGCACCCGACCGCGTTGTTTGGCATGTGCTGCGGAACGTATCCCAAGCGCTGCCCACTTGGGCGCGCATGTATTTGCCTGCTGGAGCACGGATGACCTGGCATGCATGGGTGTTGCTGATCATCTCGGCCGCCGCGCTGCTGATACAGGTCCAACGAGTTCGACGAGCACCGAGCGATGCGTTCATGAGGATCTTGCCGATCGTGGGCGCGCTCTGCCTGCCAGCACTGTTATCCGCGATCGTGATCCACCCGCGGCAGCACTACCTCCTTTTTCCAGCGGTGCTGTTGCTGCTCATGCTGGTAAGGTCGGCCTACCGTCCGAGACCCGCTCGAACTAGTGGAACGATCCCTTGGGTACCCGGCCTGGCCGCGCTCCTGCTGATGGGCTTGCACCTTGGAAGGCCGATCGCCCCGCAAGGGCGTCCGAATCTTGCGACCATTCATGCGCTTCGCTCGATCACCAGCACCAAGCCCATGATCATTCTTGAGGCCGATGGCGGATATGATGCTTACCTACCCCCAGGCACGGAACGGATCAAAGCCCAAGCCATCACGACCGGCTTTTCTGACCTATTGAACGACAGCGCGGTGAACATCATCGTGAGCTCACCTCGGTTGGAGCGCGACCATCGGTTCCTTGAAGACCCTGAGTGGCGGCATTTCCGGGATGGTGGATACCGCAGCGCTTTCAACGAGGTGGCCGTGAGGGGCACCACGACACGGCTTTTCGTTCGGCGCTCGATCCTCGTTGATCAACCCTGATCCGTGACCAGGGCTTGCAACGCATTCCACAGGGATGCTTCAGGCGCAGGTGCATCTACCACCACGACCTCACCGGTGCTTGGCGAAATGAAAGCGATTGAACGCGCGTGGAGTGCGATACTCCGGTCCTTTTCGCCCCGCCGCGCACCATACTTCACGTCGCCCTTGATCGGCCAACCCGCAGCACCGAGTTGCGCCCTGATCTGATGGAAGGCACCACCTTCTGGCACAACGTTCAGCAAGGTGTAGCGGTCGCCTTTTGCGATGGGCTCAACGCTCAATCGAGCCTTGGCCATGGTGCCATCCGATCGCACCACACGAGCCTTGTGCGCTCGACCATCGCGTTGGATCGATCCTTCCAGGGTGGTACTAGCCACGACCTCTCCTTCCACGATGGCCCAATAGACCTTGCGAACGGTCCTTTGCCGGAACTGCTCATTGAGGTGCTCGGCCGCTTTGGAAGAACGCGCCACCAGGACCACACCGCTCACGGGCCTGTCCAACCGGTGGGTCACGAAGAACCGTTGACCGTTGAACTGAGCTTGGAGCAGGCTCAAAAGGTCCGCATCACCGGTGGGGTCGGGTTGTACCGGTATGCCGGAGGGTTTCCACACCGCGAGCAGATCGTCCTGGGACCAGAGGATGCGCAAGGGCACCATGGCTCAGTATTGCTCGTCCGCGTTCGGGAAATCGAGTGAGCGCACATCGGCGATGTAGGAAGTGACCGCCCCGGTGATCACGTCATGAAGGTCGGCGTAGCGCCGCAGGAAGCGAGGATTGAACTCCTTGTTGATGCCGAGCATATCATGCAGCACGAGCACCTGACCGTCCACCCCGTTGCCTGCACCGATCCCGATCACGGGTATGCTCACACTCGCGGCCACCTCGCGTGCCAGCTGGGCCGGGATCTTCTCAAGTACGATGGCGAAACATCCGGCCTCTTCCAACAAGCGCGCATCGGACCGCAGGCGTTCGGCCTCTTCCTGTTCCTTGGCGCGGACCACATACGTACCGAACTTGTAGATGCTCTGTGGGGTAAGGCCCAGGTGACCCATTACCGGGATACCCGCCGTGAGGATGCGCTCGATGGAGGTGATCACTTCTTTACCTCCTTCGAGTTTCACGGCATGTGCACCGCTTTCCTTCATGATGCGGATGGCCGAATTCAAGGCCCCTTTTGAATTGCCTTGGTAGGTGCCGAAGGGCAGATCCACCACGATGAGCGCCCGTGCACAGCCCCGCACTACCGCCGAAGCATGGTAGATCATCTGGTCCAGGGTGATGGGCAGGGTGGTCTCATGGCCGGCCATCACGTTGCTGGCGCTATCCCCCACCAGGATCACGTCCACTCCGGCTCCATCCACCAAGCGGGCCAATGAATAGTCGTACGCTGTCAGCATGGCGATACGCTGACCCTTGGCCTTCATCTCCTGAAGGGTATGGGTGGTCACGCGCTTCGGGTTCGCAGTTCCGGTGCTCATGGGGTAAAACTACGCGGAAGCGTGAAGACGGGTCGGAGAAGAATGGCCAGCCGGGAAGCCCAGGATCGGAGGAACGGTCGGCATGGGCAGTCCAACGGCGACCCTGGCGGTGACCACCACCTATCTTTGGCGCTCGGCATTCGGCCAACCCATGCAACGCACCGCAACCTTTCTCGCCTTTTGCGCCCTACTCTCCGCCTGTAGCACCGAGTTGGAGATCAACGCACCGTATAAGAACATTACGGTGGTGGAAGGTCTTCTGAACATGCGCGACAGCATCAATTTCATCAAGATCAACAAGGGTTTCCTTGGCGAAGGGGATGCATTGGTCTATGCCCAGATCCCCGATTCCAACGAGTGGAGCAGCGATGCGATCGAATACGCCCGGGTGGTGCGTCGGCGGAATGGTCAAGTCCTGGGCACCTACGAACTGCGCGATACCATCATAAACGATCGGGAGCCAGGCACTTTCTATGCACCCACCCAGCGCCTGTACTACTTCGTTACCGATTACCGCGTGCTCGAACAGATCAGCGGGCAGTTCGTACCCGTGTACTTGGATGAAGCAAGTGACTATTCCGTGGAGCTGAAGATCAAGGGTGAAGAGATCAGCGCCACCACCAACATCGTGAACGACTTCAGCATACAGGCTGCGGACCAAAGCACGGAAGGGAATCAGGTCATCAATCTGCTGGCGGGTTCCGACTACACTTCCTTCGAGTTGAATTGGGACGCTGGACTGAACGGGAAGCGGTATGTGGCCGATTACCGGTTCAACTACCGGGAAGTCCGGAACGGTGAGGTGGGAGAATTGAAGAGCATCACCAAACGCATGGCTACCGTGGTGCGGATCGGCACCACCCCTGGGGAGGACATGAGCGCTACCATCGATGGACAGCGCTTCTTCGAGGACATTGCTGCGGCCATCCCCAATGACCCATCCGTAGAACGCAGGATCTTCCTGGGCATCGATTTCATCATTTCTGTGGCCAACGACGAGTTCCACACCTTCCTGACATTGACCGAACCGGTATCCGGCATCATCGAGGATCGACCGGCCTATTCCAACATCGTGAACGGTTATGGGATCTTCGGTAGCCGTTACGTGAAGCAGATCATCGGCAAACGTCTGGGCGCCACGTCCTTGAATTTCCTGGCGGATAGCGACCTTTTGGCCAACCGCAGGTTCTGTTCGGGCATGCCACTAGACGTGCTTAGTCCGAACTACTGCCCCTGACGATCTGTCCATTTGGCAGTTCCAAAGCCCGCTCCGCCAGCGGGCTTTGTCCTTCTTGTCAGCATCGATCGGCAGAACGATGCATGGCACGGACATTGACCACGGCGGGCGTCGGCCATAACGATATGGGTCGATGAACAACCAATAGCATGAGCAAGATCATCGGGATCGATCTGGGGACCACCAACAGTTGCGTAGCCGTAATGGAAGGCAACGAGCCGGTGGTGATCGCCAACAGCGAGGGAAAGCGGACCACCCCCAGTGTGGTGGCTTTCGTGGAAGGTGGTGAACGCAAAGTGGGCGACCCTGCCAAG
>JAEUTC010000068.1 GCA_016787985.1 Flavobacteriales bacterium
GGTCATCATCGTGCTCTTCTAGGAGCACGGAGATCTGGTTGAGTGAACTCGCGATCAGTAGACTATCCTTCAACACTTCGGCGATCCTCCGAGCCTTTTGTGCGTCCACCATGCTTTCATCCCATAGACCTTGGTAGTAGAGCTGTTCGCAACGATAGCGGAGCAAGAAGTACGCGAGTCGTGGTTCAGCGTCGGAACCAGCGTCTCTGAAAGCACGGTCGATATGGTCGAGATTCTCTTCCGTACCGGTACCGACTAGATGAGCGACCAAGGTGTCCAGCACCGGGTGCCTGTACGACTGTCCAAAGGCTAGTGCCTGGAACAGCGAACCAATAAGGACGATCACCAACTGGCGCACCGGGGCAAGCTAAGCGTTCGGGCGCACCTATAGGAACATAGTGAGTATGGTGTCCATGGATGTAAGGGGGATGAGGGGACTGCGGTATGCGACCGGAATACTTCAAGAGGTATGGTTGCCCGAGGAGAACGATCTTTGCCGCTAACATGGAACCTTTCCGATACTACCGGACTAGCGCCTTACTTGTCTTCCTTTCATGCTTCTTCACCACCGTTCTCGGTCAGCATTGGAACTGGGCCGTCGATGCTGGCGGTGGTGGAAATACCGACTTCTGTTACGACATCGCCACGGATAGCCAGGGGAATGCCTATTGGGTGGGCTCGGTCAGCGGCACCGCTGCGTTCGGCTGCGCCACGGTGAATGCGGCGAATACCGTGGCTGGTATCGTGTCCAAATATGCGCCTGATGGCAGCTGTCTATGGGTGCGTTCCATCAATACCACCTTCTACGATGCGTGGGTCTACGGTATCGCCATTGATGAACAGGACCGCATCTATGTCACGGGTAGTTGCCAAGGAACGACCGACTTCGGGAACGACATCGTTCTGCCTGGATCCGGGAGTTTGGATGATTGGTTCACTGCTCGCTATGACACGGCAGGGAACTGCATCTGGGCGGAGCGTATCGCCAACAGCCCCGGAACCTCGGAAGGACGAGGGATCGCGCTGGATGCTGAAGGGGGGATCTATGTGACCGGTTTCGCGGGTTCAAGCGGCTACAGCTTCGGTGACGCCGTTGTGAACAATGGGGGCTTCACACGCCAGGCGGTGATCGTCAAATACGATAGCACGGGCACGGCCCAATGGGCGCGGTCCACGAATGGGACCACCGGTGGGCGCAGCAGTGCACGGAGCATCGCGGTGGCGGGCGATCGCCTCTACATCACGGGTCAGGTCTACTTCGCTGTCGCGAGTTATCAAGGACTGCCGATCACCAGCACGAACACGACGAGCCATGCCTTCGTGCTGGCATGTGATCTGGAAGGTGGACCACTGTGGGCAAGGTCGTACGGTGGTGGTGACAATGAAGGCTTTGCGATAGCTGCGGATACGCTTGGTAATGTGTTCATGACCGGTCGGATGTGGGGTGTTCTCTACCTGCCCGAGGATACGCTGTCCTCGGCGAGCAACGATGATGATGCCCTCTTCATGGCATGGAGTACGGAGGGTGATCTGCGCTGGGCGAGGACGATCGGGTCCGACGAGCGCGATATCGGCTGGGCAGCGGTGTGCGACGGCAAGGGCAATGCCTATTTCTCCGCACACTTCAACAACACGGTGGATGCTTTCGGCACGAGCGTGACCGCCTTGGGCGGGGAGGATGCATTGATCATGAAAGTGGAACAGGATGGTGCCTTGGTCTGGGCCGCTCGCCCGAGTGGCTTCCAACGCGACATCCCCTTGGCCATCCACCGGAAGGCAGTGGCACCGAACGATCTGTATTTCGGTGGCTACTATTCCGGACCGATCACCTACGGCGCCACCACCATCGATGATGACGGCAATGCGGACGCGATGATGGTGATGGGACTCGATACCACCTTCCATGTGAACACCAACGTGCAGGGCGTTTGTCCGGGGGCGTGCAATGGTGTAGCGGTCGCCTTCGTCAACGGCGAAGATCCCTTGTCCTACCTGTGGAGTACTGGAGCGACGACCCAGACGATCTCCGGTCTGTGTGAAGGGGAGTACCTCGTGGAGGTCACCGATGCCAACGGTGTGATCTTCATCGACTCGGCACATGTAACGCCATTCCCCGATCCAGAACTCGCTATCCAGCAGGAGAACGATTCGCTCTGGATCGAAGGTGGTGTTGAGTGGCTCTGGACCTACGAAGGTCAGGTCATCTCGTCAGGTGAACCCTTCGTGATCGCGGAGGCGAACGGAACTTATCAAGTCGATCACATCGATGGCAACGGTTGTTCGTGGGTGACCGTTCCTGTTACGGTCGTGCTCAATGTGGGCATCGAGGGAATGGAATCGGAGGGGATCCGACTCTTCCCGAACCCCGCCAGTGATATCTGCTTCGTTATGGGATCGAACGCGCCGATCGACCGGGCCACCGCACTGGATGTACTCGGGAGGACGACCGGTTTACGGGTTGAAGGTGGGAGGATCTTGCATGTGAAGGACCTGGCTTCTGGGACATGGACCGTGCGGATGGAGACCGATTCGGGTGTCCTTTTCTCCCGCTTCGTCAAGAATTGAACTTGGACCGAGCAACGCCGGATGCGTTGAAAGGGTCTTTCTACGACCATCTCCCATGCGCAATTTACTT
>JAEUTC010000155.1 GCA_016787985.1 Flavobacteriales bacterium
GCTGTTCACGATGTAGGGTGCTTGTCCGAACATCGGCGTCTTGTAGTCCACACGTTGGTCGTCCAGGATCACGAAGAGTTCGCTTTCCGAATCCATCACCGTCAGGTTCCCGCGCCATTCCAAGGGCTTCAAGAGCTTCACACGACCTTCCAGCTCTGCGCCGATCACCCGTGAGCGTGCAGCGTTCCTCCACGTGAATCCACCTTGTGCGGTCTGGAGCAACTCGATATGGTTGCGGAAGTCCTTGTAGAAGCCGCTCAATGAGATGTTATCGCCACTGCTGAAGTAGCGTTCCACTCGCAGGTCATAGTTGTCCACCGAGGTCATCTTCAACTCGGGGTTGCCATACACCGGTGCTTGCAAGAGGTAGTCGTAATACTGGACCACCGAGAACTCGCGGAAACTCGGGCGACTCAGCGAACGGAAGTACGATGCCCGCAAGTTCATCGGTTCGTCCTCCCCATCATTGAGCTTCCATATCAGGTTCAGACTCGGGAGAAGGTCCCACTGTTCTATCGTTCCCGGGATGGCAGGTTTTGGTTCGGGCGAGCTCGAACCACCCACGCTCAGGTCACCCACCGTGCCACGACTGGGATCGTCCGGCGCGAGGCCATCCTCATAATATTGGTAGATGTCACTTAGCAAGGAAGTGTATTCGGCGCGCAAGCCACCGGCCATCCGAAAGCGTTTCGTGATCGCGTAGTCGGCCATCAGGTAGCCCGCGCTCACATCCAGGATCCCGATGTCGTTGTCCTTGAACGAACCGAACGGCGCGTACATGCTGGTGAACCTTCCGTCGGGCCGCAAGGTGAACCGATCAGGTTCCTCCCATTGGGCGGGGCCGGGAGCGCCCATCACCACATAGTATTTCTGGTCGTTACGGCGCTCATTGGTCCTATATGAACCGCCGAACTTCAAGGTGCGTTGTTTGCCAGGTTCATCCAATGGAAGCTCGAAGCCAAGTCGGCCGTCCATCACCTGCTCGTTCAGGAAACGATAGATGCGACCAGGTGGACGTAAAGCACCATCCACATCGGTGATGGGCTGCCCATCCGGGGGCTTCACGTATTGCACCACCATCAGGTCCAGGAGGTCGCGCTCCCCATCGGAGTAGGACACATCGGCGTTCACCGTGAGTTGGATCGCAGGGATGAAGTGCTTCGACCCGTACTGGAACACCCACAACTTGCGCTGCTCCCAGAATTGCTCCTCGGAGATGAAGGTTTCACCGCTGACCGTGGGATCAAGGAAGGTGAGGTACCGGGCGTTGTTCTGCCCAAGCACGTTCCCCATCGCGAGCAGTGAGAAACTGTTGTTCCGGTTCAGTTTGAAGGACAGATTGCCCAGCGCGTTGTAACCTGCGGATACCACGCTCACCCGTTGCTCTCCCTTGCGGTTGAAGGTGTCTCCTGGATCCTCGTCCTCGAAACGCTCGATGGTCCGTAGCACCGTGGAATGCTCATCGTTCTGCGTTTCCGTGGCATAGCGAAGACCGAAGAGGTAACCGAGCTGCTTCGGTGTCTTGGCCTTTTTGAAGAGGTCCACTTGGTTGCCGATGGTGAAGGAGAGGTTGTAGTTCGGACTGCCTTTCGCCGTGCCGACGCGCCAACGCGAATTGTCCCATGCCGTGTTCAGGGAGGCCAATTCGCCATTCACCTGCGGCGAGAAGTAGGCCAGGTCGTAAGTGCTGTTATAGGTATTGACCGCCGCGGCCACGGCGTTCTGGTCCAACACGAGAGCAGGTGCAAGCAGTCCCAATTCGGCGAGGGCGACGGACTGCAACGTGTTCCCGGCGGACATCGTCGTGGTGTTGAAGCCAGGGGTGGTTCCGGTGATGCCGTACCGTGTCAGCGCACTACCGATCCCAAGCAGCCCGAGTTGTTGATAGAGCGTCGGGTTCTGGAATACGGGATAGTCCTCCACCGCTTCGGGTACACCATCGGGTATCCCGCGTAGACCGTCGTCCCGGCCCAACCAGTCCGTACTGCTCGTGCCCGCACTCACGATGTCCTTGAAGCTGCTGTTCGGATTGTAGCCCACGGTGGTGGCCACGCTCACGGTGAGCCGCTGTGGGTAGTCACTCGTGTTCATGCTCAAGTAGGCACCGGCCCAATCACCGGGCAGGTCCGGGGTCAGGGTCTTCGTGATCACGATGTTGTCCATCAACCCGGTCGGGAAGAGGTCCAGTCGTAAGTTGTTGGTGAACGGATCCAAGGTGGGTACCCGACCACCGTTGATCCCCGTGACCAGGTACCGGTCGGCCAGGCCGCGTACAGTGACGAATGCACCTACCGTGCTCACCCCGCTGATCCGCCGAACGGCTGCTGCTGCGTCGGCATCGCCGGTCTTCAACATCACATCCCGCGAGATGAAGTCCAATGCCGTGGCCGAGTTGATCTTCATCCGATCGAGGTACACATCACTGCCGCGACGCGCCTTGCCTTCCACCTCGAAGGTCTTCAACTCCACGCTGTTGTCCTTCAACACCACGTTGAGAACGACCACACTGGTCTGTGGCTGCACCACATGCTCCTGCGGCGCGAGGCCGATGAAGGAGTACACCAGCGTTACGGCGGTGGTGCGGTCCAACTGAAGCGAGTACAGACCATCAAGATCGGTGATGGTGCCAACCCCAGGCATGTCCTTCACCACGACGTTGGCGCCGATCACCGTGGCGCCGGTCTGGTCGGTCACCCGGCCGCGAATGGTGAGCTGCGCGGATAGACCGAAGGAAAGAAGCCCCAAGGCCAGCGCGACAAGGGTTCTAGGTAAACGGAACATCGGGCCGCAAAACTTGGTCGTCAGACCTAGCCTCGCGTTAGGCGCCGTTCACCATTGATCTACCATTCATGTGCGGAGTTCCCTCGCAACAGCCGCTTGGATCAATGGAATGTGGATATAATGGATCCATTCCGTTACCTCCGGACCACCAACGCACGAAGCCCTGACCAAAAGGCCAGAGCTTCGTGTTGCGTCTTTAGTTCGGATCGTGCTCGACTGCAAGTCGCCGCCCTAGTGTTCAATGAGCACCTTCTGCTGATGCACTGCTACTCCAGACCCACCGATGAGCCGCGCCGCGTAGATGCCTGGGCTCAGGCTGCTGATGTTCACCTGTGACAGGGCTGGGGTGGAGAGTGCCATGCGGCCGTCTGCGCTGAAGAGTTCCAGCGTTGCATCCGGGGAATGACCGCTCAGGGAGAGGACGTCGGATGCCGGGTTCGGGTACAGCTGCACCGTAGGGCGTTCGGAATGGTCGATAGCCGTGGATGTGTTCAGGGTGTAGAGCTCCTGACCAACACTACTGGTATAGTTCGCGCGGAAGAACAGCTGGCCATCACAGCTCCGCAGCGGACCTGAAAGGTCCAGTGGCTGGGCCACATCACTGCCCGGGACCAGGATCTCCTGCGTGCCTTCGGCCGTGCCATCGGTGCGCCACAGCTGCCGCGAGGTTCCGTTGTACCCGGTGAAGTACAATCCTCCAGCGTGACTGCACAAATTCTCAGCAAGGGTGTAGCCATTGGTCGGTATGGGAAGCTGCAGCGTGCCTTCTGTGGTGCCGTCGCTTGTCCAGATGTAGTTGCCCGAGAAGTTGAACCCGCGTAGATAGAGCGCTCCGTTGTGCTCGGTCAAGAACGATGGTAAGCTGCTGTTGCTCCCCGGGTAGATGTCCCTTACCACGCCCGTACCGGCTTCGGTACCGTCTGTCGCCCACAATTCATCGCCGGTAGCGCTTGTGCCCGCGCGGAAGAACACGAGCCCGCCTGCCGCGGTGAAGTTCGATGGCGAGGTGCCCGAGCTACCGGGGCCCGGTATGGTCTCCGCGATCATATGCGTGCCTGCTAGCGTGCCATCGCTGATCCACGGCTCAGAACCATTCGTGCCGTCCGATGCGCTGAAGTAGATCTTGCCGTCATGGGCCATCGGGTTCTGGAAGCCGCTGTTCATGGTCCCAGGATGGATGTCCATGAAAAGCTGGGTGCCGCCAGCAGTGCCATCGGTGCTCCAGAGTTCGCGACCCGTGGTCGTCTCCTGCCCTCGGAAGAAGATGCGGTCACCCAACGGTACGAAGGTGATCCACTCCAACAGGCCAGGCACATCGGCCAAGGTCAGCGCGAGTTCTGTTCCGTTCTCTGTTCCATCGGTCCGCCATAACCGCACACCGTTCGACAGGTCGTTCGTGGTGAAATAGATCAAGCCGTTCACCGCCATGAAGTCCTTTGGAAAGGACCCATCGGCACCGGGCTGCAGGTCCTTTACCATCACGGTTCCGTTCGTGGTACCGTCAGACTTCCAGATCTCGGCCCCATGTACGCCATCACTCGCTTGGAAGTAGACCGTGCCATCGATACAGGTCATGTGTGCCACGTTGGAAGCACCGCTCGGGTTGATGTCCTTGATAAGTGTGGGCGTCTGGGCCGTGCACAGCATGATCGGACCGCTGGCGCCGAGCAGGAGGGAGAGTAGGGTTGATCGCATGGGGTTTTTCGGTTGGTGTACCCTCCATCGGCGTTCAGCCGGAATGTGAACGATCAGTAAAGGCCCAGAGGCACCCCCAGGTTCTTGCCGAATCCCTGCCGGAAAGTCGGGGGCCTTCTTGCCTGCTGTTCACATTCCACCACCCTCCTCGATAATGGTCCAGGAAGGCGGTCCAGATCGATCGCCGTTGCCCGGAACATGCGCTCGAACGACCGATCTCCGTATTATCGTGCTCCGCTTCACTCTCCCCGTGCAAGCCAAAGCCGATATCACCGCTCCACCCGCCTGGGTGTCGGGTCTTCAGCGGAACGACCCGAAGACCGTGCGCCTGCTCTACAAAGAGCACTTCACAGCGGTGAAGCACTACGTGTTGAAGAACAGCGGCACCTCCAGCGATGCCGAGGATATCTTCCAGGAAGCGCTCACCGTGCTCTGGCTGAAGGTGAAAGAGGGTTCCATGCAAGAGGCCTCCGAGCCTGGCGCTTTCCTCTTCAGGGTGGCGAAGTACAAATGGCTCGATGTGGTGCGGTCCGCCGCGCATAAGCACATGAGGGTCCTACACGATGATCGACAGCCGGACGTTCGCACGGATGTGCAGGACGATACCGAGGAGAAGCTCGCCCGCTTGCGGGAGGTGTATGCCAAGCTCGATGACAAGTGCCGCCAAGTCCTCGACCAGTTCTACTTCGAGCGGAAGGATCTGGCCACGATCGCCGCAGGCATGGGCGTGGAAGAGGAGAGTATCCGCACCATCAAGTACCGGTGCATGATGAAGTTGCGTGCCTCGCGCAAGACCATCGCAGGCGACGAATACACGGATGAAGCATGAGCGCATTGGATAAACCCACCTTCGAGCGGATAGAGGCCTACGTGCTGGGTCGCTTGAGCGCGGATGAGCGCCTCGCCTTCGAACAGCGCCTCTCCACGGATGCTGCACTTCGTGCAGAGGTCGAGCTGGAACGTGAGAACATCATGGCCATCGAACTCGGTGGCTTGCAACGCGTGCTGGAGCAGGTGCGCGGGGAACAAGTGATCGAACAGGGACACGGCGGACCTTGGATCTCCTACTTGAAATATGCCGCAGTGGTCGCCGTGCTTTTCGGTGCGGCCTTGTGGTTCATAGCGAGACCCAACGCCAACGAACGCACCTTCGCCGCCCACTTCGTACCGGATCCGGGCCTTCCCGTGGCCATGAGCGCATCCGACGATCATGCCTTCCACGATGCCATGGTGGCCTACAAGCTGGGAGACCACGATGAGGCCATCTCGAAATGGTCGGCGTTGTTGAAGGAGGAACCTTCCAACGATACGTTGCGCTATTACATCGGCTGCACGGAATTGAATGCTGGCCGCTCCGATCGTGCTGTGTCCATGTTGATGTCCGTGGCCGATCAGTCCGGTTCCGCCTTTGCGGCGAAGGCCCGCTGGTACGCGTTCCTCGCTTTGGTGCGCAAGGGAGATGTGGCTGCGGCCCGCGCTGTGCCCTTCGCGATCGACCATCCGTACGCCGCAAGAGCGAAGTCCGTCATCGCTGAACTGGAATAAGCCATGCGGGGCTTGTTGGCATCGCTCCTCTTCTGCTGCGTCAGTGCGCTCCAGGCCCAGGTGGATGCGGTCGCCGCGCGCCATAGCCGTATCGGCGAGCTGTACGAAGCGGAGCGGTTCCCGGAACTCATTCGCGAGATCGATCTGCAACTCGAAGCGGTAAATGGGACCACCTACGCGGATTCACTGCACCGCTACCTCTATAAATACGGACGCGCGTATCGGAAAGTGAAAGACGCTCCGGCGAGCATCGCTGCGGCAGAACGCATCTACGAGCTGGTGAAAGCGAGGAAGAACGCGAACAACGAACTGGAGGCGCTCTTCGACCTCAGTTGGATCTACTACGACGTCGGTGAGCTGAAGCACTGCGCCCGCGTGGATTCCATCGCCGTGGTGGTCGCCGATGGCGATGCGTCGGTCCCGATCAGCCAACGCGGTCGTGCCCGGCAATACCTCGCCTTCGATCACGGTGTGCTGGGTGATCACCGCCGGTCCGGCAAATGGGCCCTCGATGCGATCGCACAGTACGAAAAGGCCGATTCCATTCCTGTTGCTCAATGGGCGGAGTCCTACACGGCGGCAGGAGTGTCCGCGTGGCGTCTCGGTCGCGTGCGCGAGGCGGAGGGCTATTACGCGAAGGCCTTGGAAAAACTCGGTGATGGTGATTCAGAAGCCATCCTTACCCGGAAAGGGTCTGCCTTCGGCAACCTCGCCGTTCTCTGGCAAACATCAGGGGATGTGACCCGTGCGCAGCAGTACTACCACGAAGCGCTCCGGATCTACGATCGGATGCTGGCTTCCAGCGAGGATCAGTTCACGCGGGATGAGACGATGGTCAATCGCTCGCGCACCTACCTGAATCTGGCCACGGTGTATTTCGAGCGCGGCAACAATGGGCGGGCACGCGAATTCCTCGACTTGGCGTGGCGGGACAGAAGCCAGGTGCTCCAAGCGGACGATCCCCAGCTTTTGGCGGTCAAGGAGCGGTATGCTGATCTTGAGCTCAACGCAGGCGATCCCGAGAAGGCGCAAGTCCTTTTGGAAGCGTATGTCGATGCGAGCGAACGCAAGTTCGGCCGCCACAGCGAAGAGTACATCCGCGCCACGACCAAGCTGGCAGAGGTCCATGCCCAACAAGGGGAATTCGCGAAGGCCGACTCCTTGTTCAGTATCAGCCTGGCGGCCGGGGAGCATGGTCGGGAACCTGGAACGGATGCCATGCTCGCCTTTACCCTGAAGCTGCGTGGTGTGGCACGGCTTCACGATGGGAGGCCAGCCGATGCGAAGGTCGATCTCCAGCGCGCCCGCCAGGTGCTCGTTAGCATCCACGACAGCGCCCATCACAAGGTGGCTCAGATCGACGGCCTCTCCGCAGAAGCGGCTTTCGCTGCAGGGGATCATGCTGAAGCGAAGGCCCACGCGATGCAAGCGCTGCATGCGCTCGATGACCGCATCACGACCATTCGCAACAGTCCACTTCCCACCACATACCCCGAACCTCAGATCGTGCCCGACGCCATCTACTGGAAGGTGCGCGCAGAACAGGCACTCGCGGGTTCACATCCCAACCGCGACCAATGGAACCGATGGAACGCGGATATCGACCTCGCCATCGCAGCGCTTGCACGCAACAAGGCTGACATGGATGATGCCGCTTCCAAATTGCTCTTGACCGCCGCCCAGGAGCGAATGTTCGATCTGGCGTTGGACCTTGCCTATGCTTCCAACGGCTCCGTGGGTATGGAAGCGGCGTGTAGCAGATTCCTCGCTGTTTCGGAAGCAGATCGTTCGATCCTCTTGAGGGAGAGACTGAACGCCTTCAAAGGGATCCGTTTCTCCGGGGTGCCCGACAGCATCATCGCCTTGGAGCAGGAGTTGCTGCAGGCGTTGACGATCGACCCCGAGGATCCGAGCAGTGCGACCGGACTCCACGACCATGAACTGGCTTACATGGCTTTCCTCGACCGACTGCGCAAGGATCATCCGAACTACTTCGCGTTGCGGCATGGCGAGGCGACGATATCCATCGACGACTTGCGCACGCGACTGTTGAAGCCTGGCCGCACCTTGATCTCTTATGCGGAAAGCGGTTCAGCGTTGTATGCCTTGGTGGTGAATGATGATACCTCCGTACTCGTCGAACTGAAGGTCGAACGCCTCGCCGAACGCGTGCAAGCACTGAACTCGGCCATCGCCGAACGTGACCAGTTCGGCTACAAGACGATAGCGTTCACCCTCTACCGACAACTCGTGGAACCTTTGCTGCCACATCTGAAGGGGAATGAACTCCTGATCATTCCGGATGGCCCTTTGCGGCTGGTCAATTTCGAGGTGCTGCGGACCCAGGATCCTTCCATCAGCATGGAGACGAGCAACCTGCTCCTGCACCGCTACACCATCGCCTACCTGCTCAGCGCCACTACAGCGGTCCAGTTCGCCGAGCTCGCACGGGAACGGTCACACAAGACCCTTGCTTTGGCACCAGGATTCACCGATGAGGTGAAGCAACGATACATCGCCAGCACCACCGATAGTAGTCGTATCGACCGCGATTACCTGCGCTATGTGCGCCAACCGTTCGCCATGCGCGCTGCCGAGGCCTTGGGAAGAACGTTCAATGCCAGCCTGCTGCTTGGCCCAAGTGCCACCGAGCGGGCCTTCCGCAACGGATCCCGTGATCATGGGATACTGCACTTGGGGACCCATGCGGAAATGAATGCGACCAACCCGATGTACTCGCGGCTGGTCCTCAATAAAGAGGGCGCCAGTGCTACCACGAGTGGCGAAGATCCGGAGGCGGATGGCTACCTGCACGCCTACGAGATCTACGAACTTGACCTGCGCGCACAACTCGCCGTCCTAGCGGCGTGTGAGACCGGCACCGGTGCCGATGACGGCGAAGGTGTGCGCTCGTTGGGCTACAGCTTCGCATATGCAGGCTGTCCCAGTCTCGTGATGTCGCTTTGGAGTATCGATGAGAAGACCAGCTCGGCGATCATCACACGCTTCTACGAACTCCTTGCGGACGGCCTCCCGAAACACGAAGCACTGCGTCAAGCCAAACTTGATCATCTGGCCTCCGCTGATGAAGAACTCAGCATGCCATACTATTGGGCCGGCCTCGTTCTGGTCGGGGATGTGGAGCCGGTCGAGATCGGTTTCTGGGTGCGGTATGGGTGGTGGGTGGTCCTCGGCTTGTTGTTGGCAGTGGCGATCGTTCTGGCTTTGAGACGTCGTTATTCGCGCGGTTGAAACATTCCGATCCGAGGGGCATTTCCTTGTGCGATCGACGCTGTGGATGAAAGCGTGCTTAGTTCCTGCCGACGAGGCTATGCGGGCGCCTCAGCGGAGCATCCCGGCGTAGGGATCGATCGACGCAGCGTTGCTTGAATGTATGGGGAGTTGCTGCGCTGGCTGACACCTGAACGCAGCAAGCCCCGGCTCATCACCGGGGCTTGCACTTCTCGATCGGTCGCGATCTATGCTTCCGCCATCTGCTCGTCGAACTTCACGCCGATGCGCAGCTCGTTCCGCAGCACCAGACGGCCGTTCTTCGGACGCAGGAAGTAGAGGCTGTCCACCTCGCTCACCGGTTCCGGCGCCGCTGTGATGGCCATGAAACCAAGGTCTTTGGCCATGCTGAGGACGGCTTTGCGGTTGATGGCATCCAGCGAGTGTACCTCATCCAGGAAGAACGGCACTCGGCTCAGCGGCGTGTTCTGCTTGGGATCCTCCTTCAGCATGCTGCGCAGGATCAACAGGTTGAACAATACCTTGATGGTGATGGCCGTACCGTGGCTTTCCACCTGCAGGTTGTCGTAGCTATGTGTGCGGCCCGCGCGCGTGCTCACGGTGAAGCGCAGGGTGAACAGGTCACCGTAGTTCAGCGTGATACGCTCGCTCAGTTTGTTGCGGAAGCTCTGGTAGGCTGCATCCAGTTTCTTGCTGTCGTCGAAGAGGCCCGTGTGATCGGTCTCGGCCAATTCGCGAAGGGCGCCGACGAGATCGTTCTGGTCCATCACCTCCATCTTCAAGCTCTCGAGGTTCGAGACGCTCACGTTGGTGAAGCGACGGTTCAAGCGGTCCGCGGCGATCTTGATGTCGTTGAGACCGTTCAGCACCTGGGCGAAGTTGGCACGTAGCTGGTGCAGGTAGGTATCCCAATCCTTGCGCAAGGCCTCTTCGAAGGTGGGCAAGCCCTCGATCTGTTCGCGGATCAAGCGTACCGTTTCCAGCTCGTTCGGACCGATGATGTCGCTCTTCAGCACCATCTCGATCTTCGAGCGCAGCTGGTCCATCTCGCGGCTCATGCTGTTGTGCTCCAGCGTCAGCTTCCGGTACAGGTCGATGGCGTCCTCCGCATCGTTCGGTACACTGATCAGCTCTTTTCCCTTCGCTTCTGGATCGGGTGGCGGAACACATTGCTCCAGCAGTTGCAGCAACCGGTTGAAGCGTTCGTCTTCCTTGTTCAACGCGGTGCGCTGCTCGAACAGTTTCACGCCGATCTCCTCCAGCTTGTCGCGTACTTCCTTGCGCTGACGATCGGCCGTGGTCTTTTCCTTCGTCACCTCGGAAAGCACCTTCTGGAAGCGCGGCTCATCCTGCTTTTCCACCTGCAGCCGCTCCCATCGCGCCAGTTTCTTCTGGTGCTCGTCCACCTCGGCCTGCGTGGTGGCGCGTTCCTTCGCTAATTGTTCCCGGTTCTCGATGGCCTCCATCAATTGCGAGAGACGGGTCTGTTCGGCTTTGAGGTCGGTTAGCGATTTCTTCAGCGCCTTCACATCCACCAGCTCTTTCCAAGCATGGCTGTTGTCGGGCAGCGGCAGGCTCATCACCGCATCGCTGTACGTGTCGTTCTTGATATTCTCGGCGATGGCCTTCAAGAGCTTGTCCACCTCCTTGCGCTTCTTCAACTCCACGCCGCCTTTCTCCACGGGCAACTTCAGCAGGTCCAAGTTGAAGAGCTTGGAAAGGCCGTGCACTTGATCCTCGCTCAAGGTGGAGCGCAACTCGGTGATCAGCGCTTTGTCGAAGTTCGCGATGGCCTTCTCGGTGTTGGCCACACGACCGGTCACCTCCGCCAAACTGCGGGCCGTGCGCTGACGGTCGGCTTCTTCGGCGTTGCCCAATCGACGATCAAGGGCCGTGAGCCGCTCCTTCGCGTTGTTCAGTGCTTCGCGCTCCAGGTTCTCCACGAAATCGCCGAGGCCTTTGCTCAGGTCGGCGATGCGCGCCAGGTCTCCCTCTGCACGTCCTTTCGATCCTGCCAGTTCAGCGATGCGGTCATCCAGGTCCTTCAGGATCTCCGCCGTACTGATCTTCTCCTTCTCCAGCGCCTCCTGCTTGGCCACGATGGCCTCTTTCACATGCTTGTTGTGGTCGTGGGCTTTCCGGCGCTTCTCCATCAAGTCGCCATACACCGTGGCAAGGCGTGCTTCCAGGCCCATGCGCACATCGCTCATGGCCACGTATTTCTCCAAACGTTCCTTCTCCGCCTTCAACGTGTTCAATTTCACACGGCGGTCGCGGATGCGCTCGAACTCTTCGGTCATCAACCGGTTCGCTTCCAACGCTGGGCGGTTCGGTGGTATCCCGGCGAGCATCAGCAGGCTCCGCTTCATCTCGTGCTGGTCGATGCTACGCAGGCTGAGCAGGTTCTTCAACACCTCCTTGAAGTGTGCGTAGCGGTCGTTCTCCGTGAGGTGGACGATGCCCATGCCGTTGCTCTCACCCTTGGTGGCCACGAGCAGCGCTTCCCGATGTGCCGCCGCATCCTTCATCTCGCGGTAGTTGCGCTCGGCGAGCTTGGCCAACACGTTCTTCGGATCGGCCACGCGGTCGCCATCCATGTAGTCGTTGATGTCGTAGGTGCCGTCGTAGGTGAAGCGCACCGGATCACCACCGCTGGCCTTGCCCTGACCGCGCCAACCGAGGATGTACGACCCACCCGGACCGTTACACTCGAACAACAGGTAACTGTAATGGTCTGGGAAGTAGTACTCGCGCGTGGCCTCTGAGTCGTGGTCGCCGAACACCATCTGGTTCCGGTTGTCCAAGTAGAGGAATTGCAGGGTGTTGATCAACGTGGTCTTGCCCGCGTTGTTCGGCCCTACGAGTTGCAGCGAATCG
>JAEUTC010000167.1 GCA_016787985.1 Flavobacteriales bacterium
GAAGAAGGAAGTGAAGCTGAACAGCAACTTCAACAAGATCGTCATCAGCCTGGCCAGCCCCGAGCAGATCCTCGAGCGCAGCCACGGTGAGGTGATCAAGCCGGAGACGATCAACTACCGGACCTACAAGCCGGAGCGTGATGGCCTCTTCTGCGAGCGCATCTTCGGTCCGGTGAAGGACTTCGAATGCCACTGCGGCAAGTACAAGCGCATCCGGTACAAGGGTATCGTTTGCGACCGCTGCGGTGTGGAAGTGACCGAGAAGAAGGTGCGTCGCGAGCGCATGGGCCACATCCAACTGGTGGTGCCCGTGGCCCACATCTGGTATTTCCGCAGTCTGCCGAACAAGATCGGCTACTTGTTGGGTCTGCCCACCAAGAAGCTCGACCAGATCATCTACTACGAGCGCTATGTGGTGATCCAAGCCGGCACGGCCGTGAACAAGGAAGGGAATGCCGTGCAGTACCTCGATTTCCTCACGGAAGAAGAGTACCTGGACATCCTGGAGGGCATGGGCAAGGAGAACCAGCACCTGGACGACAGCGACCCGAACAAGTTCATCGCCAAGATGGGTGCGGACGCGTTGCACGACCTGCTGAAGCGTCTTGACCTGGATACGCTGAGCTACGACCTTCGCCACAAGGCCAACACGGAAACGAGCCAGCAGCGGAAGAACGAGGCCTTGAAGCGCTTGAACGTGGTGGAAGCCTTCCGCGACGCCATCAGCCGCCGTAGCAACAACCCCGAGTGGATGATCGTGAAGGTGGTCCCTGTGATCCCACCCGAACTGCGTCCGCTCGTTCCGCTGGACGGTGGCCGTTTCGCTACGAGCGACTTGAACGACCTGTACCGCCGTGTGATCATCCGTAACAACCGCCTCAAGCGTTTGATGGAGATCAAGGCGCCCGAGGTGATCCTGCGCAACGAGAAGCGTATGCTGCAAGAGGCGGTGGATAGCTTGTTCGACAACAGCCGCAAGAGCAGCGCTGTGAAGAGCGAAAGCAACCGTCCGCTGAAGTCGCTGAGCGATTCGCTCAAAGGCAAACAGGGCCGCTTCCGTCAGAACCTGCTCGGTAAGCGTGTGGACTACAGCGCACGTTCCGTGATCGTCGTAGGTCCCGAAATGAAATTGCACGAGTGCGGTCTGCCGAAGGACATGGCCGCCGAACTCTTCAAGCCGTTCATCATCCGCAAGCTCATCGAGCGGGGGATCGTGAAAACGGTGAAGAGCGCGAAGAAGATCGTGGACAAGAAGGAACCCGTGGTGTGGGACATCCTCGAGAACGTACTGAAGGGCCATCCTGTGCTCCTGAACCGTGCACCGACCCTGCACCGCCTCGGTATCCAAGCTTTCCAGCCCAAGCTGATCGAAGGCAAGGCGATCCAGCTTCACCCGCTCGTTTGTACGGCGTTCAACGCTGACTTCGACGGTGACCAGATGGCTGTGCACGTGCCCCTGGGCAATGCGGCCATTTTGGAAGCACAACTGTTGATGCTGGCGAGCCACAACATCCTGAACCCGGCCAACGGAGCCCCCATCGCGGTACCGAGCCAGGACATGGTGCTGGGCCTCTATTACATCACCAAAGGCCGCAAGACCGATGCGGAGCGCACCATGAAGGGTGAAGGCCGTGCCTTCTATAGCCCTGAAGAGGTGATCATCGCCTACAACGAAGGCCAGGTGGACCTTCACACGTGGATCAAACTGCGTTGGAGCGACATCAACGGCAAGACCCATATGATCGAGACCACCTGCGGTCGCACCCTCTTCAACGAGGTGGTGCCGAAGGAAGTGGGCTTCATCAATGAGGTGCTCACGAAGAAGGCCCTCCGTGACATCATCGGCTTGGTGGTGAAGGAGACCGGCACGGCCCGCGCCGCACAGTTCCTGGATGACATCAAGGACCTGGGCTTCATGAGCGCGTTCCGCGGTGGCTTGAGCTTCAACCTGGATGACGTGGTCATTCCGGCCGAGAAGGACAAGCTGGTGAACGCCGCCCAGAAGGAGGTGGATGAGGTGACAGGCAACTACAACATGGGTCTGATCACCAACAATGAGCGCTACAACCAAACGATCGATATCTGGACCCACACAAACAGCAAGGTGACCTTCACCTTGATGGAGCGGATCAAGAGCGACCGCCAGGGCTTCAACTCCATCTACATGATGATGGACTCCGGCGCTCGTGGTTCCAAAGAGCAGATCCGTCAGCTCAGCGGTATGCGTGGTCTGATGGCCAAACCGCAGAAGAGCGGCGGTGGCGGTGGACAGGACATCATCGAGAACCCGATCCTTTCGAACTTCAAGGAGGGTCTATCCATCCTGGAGTACTTCATCAGTACCCACGGTGCTCGTAAAGGTCTGGCCGATACCGCTCTGAAGACGGCCGATGCCGGTTACCTCACCCGTCGTCTCGTTGACGTGGCGCAGGACGTGGTGATCACCAATGAGGATTGCGGCACCTTGCGCGGTCTGGTGGCTACGGCCCTGAAGAAGAACGAGGAGATCGTGGAAACCCTGTACGACCGTGTACTCGGTCGTTGTGCGGTGCACGATGTGTACCACCCACAGACCGGCGAATTGCTGGTGAGCAGTGGTGAGCAGATCAACGAGGACATCGCCAAAGCGATCGCCAACAGCCCGATCGAGGAGGTGGAGATCCGCAGCGTGCTCACCTGCGAACAGAAGCAGGGCGTATGCGGTAAGTGCTATGGCCGTAACCTCGCCACGGGCCGCATGGTCCAGCGCGGTGAAGCGGTCGGTGTGATCGCTGCGCAATCCATCGGTGAACCCGGTACACAGCTTACCCTCCGTACCTTCCACGTGGGTGGTGTGGCCGGTAAGATCACCGAAGAGAGCGAGATCCGCGCCAAGTACGACGGTATCCTCGAGATCGACGAATTGCGCACCGTGGCGAAGAAGGACCGCAAGGGCGAAGACGCCGAAGTGGTCATCAGCCGCAGCACCGAGATGCGCATCGTGGACGCCAATACGGGCATCGTGCTCACCACGAGCAACATCCCCTATGGCGCCATGATCTACAACAAGGGTGGCAAGGCGATCAAGAAGAACGACCTGATCTGCACTTGGGATCCGTACAACGCGGTGATCATCTCCGAACTCGCCGGTAAGGTGGAGTTCGAGAGCATCGAAGAGAACGCGACCTACCGCGAGGAGATCGACGAACAGACCGGCTTCGCAGAGAAGGTGATCGTGGAGAGCCGCGACAAGCGCAAGAACCCGACCATCAAGATCATGGATCCCAAAGGCAAGGAGGAGCTGAAGAGCTACAGCCTGCCGGTGGGTGCGCACATCATCGTGGAGGACGGCAAGAAGATCGAAGCTGGTGACGTGCTGGTGAAGATCCCGCGTAGCTCCGGCAAGGGTGGTGACATCACCGGCGGTCTGCCGCGTGTGACCGAACTGTTCGAAGCCCGTAACCCCAGCAACCCCGCTGTGGTGAGCGAGATCGACGGTATCATCTCCTACGGCAAGATCAAGCGTGGTAACCGCGAGATCATCGTGGAAAGCCGCACCGGTGAGAAGAAATACTACCTGGTGCCTTTGAGCAAGCACATCCTCGTGCAGGAGAACGACTTCATCAAGGCCGGTGCTCCGCTCAGCGATGGTTCGATCGCTCCTGGCGATATCCTCGACATCCAAGGTCCTACCCGTGTACAAGAGTACCTGGTGGACGAGGTGCAGGAGGTCTATCGCATGCAGGGTGTGAAGATCAACGACAAGCACTTCGAAGTGATCGTTCGCCAGATGATGCGCAAAGTGGAGATCGAGGATCCGGGGGATACCCGCTTCCTGGAGAAGCAGAGCGTGAACAAGAGCGAGTTCATGGAGGAGAACGACGCCGTGTACGACAAGATGGTGGTGACCGACGCCGGCGACAGCCCCAACCTGAAGGAGGGTCAGATCGTGACCATGCGGAAGCTGCGCGACGAGAACAGTGCCCTGAAGCGCAAGGACGCCAAACCGGTGGAGGCCCGCCCGGCCAAGCCCGCGACCGCGCGCACCATGCTCCAGGGTATCACTCGTGCATCGCTGCAGACGGAGAGCTTCATCTCGGCGGCTTCCTTCCAGGAGACCACCAAGGTGTTGAACGAAGCTGCCGTGAGCGCCAAGGAGGACCACCTGAACGGCTTGAAGGAGAACGTGATCGTGGGTCACCTCATCCCTGCCGGTACCGGTGCCCGCGCTTACCAGAGCACCATCGTGGCCAACAAGGACGAGTACGCTCGTCTCCAAGCGGAGAACGTGGCCGCCGAACAGGTGAACGACTGATGACAACGAACATCGCAGGGGCGCGAGTCATCGCGCCCCTGCGTGTTCTTATCCGATCCAACATGTCCGACCAGAAAGACCAACCCCGCGGCAACCAGCTGAACATCGAGATCAGCGAAGAGGTGGCCGATGGCATCTACAGCAACCTCGCCATCATCACACACAGCAATTCGGAGTTCGTGGTGGACTTCGTGCGCGTGATGCCCGGCGTGCCCAAGGCGAAGGTGCGTTCGCGTATCCTGCTGACCCCACAGCATGCCAAACGCCTCATGCGCGCCCTTGCTGACAATGTCCAGAAATTCGAACAGGTGCACGGCCCCATCCGCGAAACGGAGATGCCCGAGATCCCGATGAACTTCGGCGGACCTGCGGCTCAGGCTTGATCCCCGATCCCCCAGAATGAAGAGGCCCCCTCCACAAAGGGGGCTTCTTCGTTGCTGGTGCGGTCAGATCCGCAGTGCGCGCATCCGTTCAGCAACGCTAAGGTCGGCGCAGACCTCTTTCAGCTTCCGTTCTATGTGCCGCTCATATCCATCGGAAGCGTAGCCGTGCTTGATCAGGTGCAGATCCAGCAGGATCTCGTCCACGGTCTCCCAGAGCTGCTCATCCGGCTTTTTGCCCCATGGGAGTTTCTCATACTCGCCTTTCACGGCCTCGTATGCATCAAGGAGGTCATGGGTGATCATGGGTCCAGCGTTCTTTTCACCGCCAAGGCGCCAAGAACGCCATGGTTACGCCAAGCATCATTAACGCCATGGAGCTTCCACAGAAGTGGTGATGCACTTGCGCTCTTTGCTTCGTTGCGGTGGATCCCGTTCCTCATTCCTGGGCCTTCTGGTTGAAGAGGACATAGCCGAAGTTGAGGCTCCACGCCCAGGGTTCACGCAGGCCATCGAAGTAGCTCAGGTTGAACCACACCGGTCCGAGCGGACTTTGGTAAATGAGCGAACCGGAGCCGAGGTAATAGCGCTCTGAGAATGCCGGTGCCAGTTCGGTGGTGTTGTCCGTGGCGCGCGAGAACGGCTCGTAGGGTTGGAATACGTGTGCCTCCAAGCGCAGGTCGAACTTGTTCCGCGCCACGGCGATGATGGTGCGTACTCCGCCAGCCACGTACTTGGGCGATCGGAATTGCTCGATGAAATAGGTCTTGCTCTCCGGCGTCGGCTGGAACGCTGGGGACCGGATCACACTGGCCGTGAAGTTCTGGAAGGCTGGCATGGTGCTGAAGACCCCTTCGGCCAGAAAGCCGAACTTGAAGATCCCGCGCGGAAGGAAGTACTTGTCCAACGAGACCTTTGCCACTGCCCAAGTGTGGTTGGCCCTGAAGGTCCGGAGGTTATCCACACTTGTACTTCCTGGATCCGTCGTTTCGTCGCCGCTGATGTACCGGAGCGAAGCCATCAACGATTCACCAGCGTTCGGGTGCTGTTTGCGATTGAGTGAATTGCGTTCGATCATCAAGCCCGTGGTCACATGCCGGAAAGTCGTCACGTCGGTGGTGTCCTGGCCGGTGAAGTCCTGGCCTTGATAGTAGCGATCCAGGGTTTCGCCCCACTTTATGTCGTAGCGCAGGATCCCCTTGTTGTCCAAGCCCATGCCCGCGTTCAACCCACCGAATGCCTCGCGGATCACGATGAATGAGGGCTTAACCTCATCGAAGAAGGTGCTGAAGCTTCGGAAGTGGTCCCAACGGTGCAGGTTGAAGGTAGGCTCCAAATAGATCGGCGCTTTCGTACTCAGATAGGCCCGGAGTTTCAATTGCCCGGCCGCATAGAATTTCCCGAAGTAGGAGGAGGCATCCACGTGTGCCGAACTTCGACCGAACAGGTTGTAGCGCAACCCGACCATGCCCGTATTGATGGGGCGCGAGGAGAACATGCCGCCGAAGCGCACCTGCAACTTCTTCTCCCGTTTCACATACAGGTCGAGGTCGAAACGCTGTCTTTCCGGAGCATAAGTCGCTTTGGGGTAAAGCCGGGCGATGTTCCGATCGGCGACCAGCCGGAAGTACTTCGGCTTGAGTTGATCGGGTGTGAGCGAAGCCTTGCCGCGGTACAGACTCCGCTCAACATACCTGGTCTGCGACTTGGTAAGTCCATGGATGCGGACCTGGTCCATCATCAGGGCTGGCATTCCATCACGGAATACTCGCCTGCGATGGGCCATTTCCTCTGGAGTGACCCGTCGCTTGACCTGAGCGAGTATCTCGGGCATCCGAGCCATCGCTGCGGCATACCCATCGGCTATGGCCAGTCCGGGCTCGCTGAAATCAAAAAGCGATGTGCTCGTGATGGGCTCGATGATGACACCGTTCTCGCATTGGATCGCATAGGTGGTGCGCTCCTGCATCATGGCCCGCAACTGACCGAGCAGATCATCTTCACTGGGCGGTGGACTGTTGTACGAAACATTGCTGCCCACGATGATGTCCGGAAGGAAATCATGGTACATCACATCGCTCGGGAAGTTGTTGTACAGCCCACCATCCATCATCAGGTGACCATCCACGCGGATCGGCTTGAAGTAGAACGGGTAGCTCATGCTGGCGCGCACCACCTGTGCCAGATCCCCTTCGCTGAAAGTGACCGATCGCTGATCCGTGATGTCTGACGCAACGCACCGGAACGGCACGAAAAGCTTGTCCAGGTCATAGCCAGCGAGCGCTGAAACCGGACCGAACATCGTCATCTGCTCATAGTCGATCAGGGCCGGTTCGCGTAGGTTCGTTGGCAGCGAATACTGGAGCATGGTGTCCAGGTCCAACTTCACACTGATCACCGATGCATCCGGTGCATCCTGCTTGAAATAGTACTGGTAGCGAGGCTCGATCCCGCCTTCGGCCATGATCTGGAACAGCTCAGTATGGAACAGGGAGTCGATCTGGACCGGTGAATACCCTGCGGCGTACAATCCGCCGACAAGGGCGCCCATGCTGCTGCCAGCGATGTAGTCGATAGGAACGCCATTCTCTTCCAACGCCTTCATCACCCCGATGTGGGTGAGCCCCGTGGCGCCACCACCGCTCAACACCAATCCAACGCGCTGACCGTGCGCAAGGCCGAGCGGGCCGAACACGACCACGATCAACAAGGCTATGGCTTGGCGGAACAAAGTGTTGCAAAAGTATCCGACCGTGGGAGGTAACGCCGCCGCTGGAACGCCGATATGACCGCTGAAGTATGTCGGGTTCTTCCGGTGTCGCTATCCCGCTGATCGTGGAGGCACCAAATTGGCCAATAGCGTGCCCAAGTAGGCCGGTGCATGGAGCAGGTGGCTGCCATACCAACTGAAGATCTCCCCATCCACGATACGAACCGGGGTGCCCGGGCAGATCATATTGATCTCCGCAAGGTGTTTTTCCCGGAAAGGATAAGGTTCGGACGACAGGAGGATGACATCAGGGTCCGCTTCGGCCAGATCCTGGGGAGTTAACTGGGGATAGCGGGCATCCCCTTCATCGAACACGTTCTGGAGACCGCACCGCTGTAGCATATCGTTGATGAAGGTGCCCTGTCCTGCAGCCATATAGGGTTCTCGCCAGATCAGATAGGCGGCCGAAAGCTCTTCCTCCAGCGGCCTCATGGCATCGAATCCAGTCTTGATGCGAACCGCGAGATCTGCGGCAAGTGTATTCGTGCCGGTCAATTCTCCCACACGCACGATCATGTCAACCGCGTCTTCCAAGGTGCGGATGTCACTCATCCACACCGGGAACTCTTCAGCGAGCGCTTCGATATCGGCCCTTTCGTTCTCCTCCTTGTTGCCGATGATGAGGTCGGGCTTCAGGGCGCGGATCTTGGCCAGGTCCACCTTCTTCGTGCCGCCCACGCGCACCTTGTTCCGGAACCACTCCTCCGGGTGGACGCAGAATTTGGTGATGCCCACCACGCGTTCGCCAAGGCCGAGGTCGTGGAGCAACTCGGTCTGCGAAGGGACGAGGGAGATGATGCGTTGGGGTGTGACCGGCACCTGAATGGTGCGGTGCATTTGGTCGGTGAGGGAGGGCATGGATCAGAAGATCAGAAAATGAGATGATCAGATGGTCGAATTCAGCATGCGAAGAAGAACAGCCATAGAACTGCCATTGCTGCAAGGGTGCCGATACCAACCAATGTGTTGTCCCGGGTCCTGATCTCCTCATTCAGGTGAACGTTGGATCGGCCCAAAGCCCTGCGCACCCCTGCGCCAAGCATGTCAAGCAGGTTGAGCAGGCCTTGTATAGCGTCCACCAAAGGGTCCATCATTGCGTGAAAAACTGTTCACAACGAACGCTCCATGGCTTCCCAATAGCTCTGAATGCCCCGTGCTCTTGTTCACGCCGCCGCCTGCCGCTTCTCCGCTAATTCACGGAGGAATTCGGGGCACAGATCGAACCCGTTCGGCCAGGAAATGCCACCACCTGGTTCCGTGGTCACCTGGGCGAAGAGGTCGGGAGCAGCAACCTGCAATGCGATGCCTTTGGTTAACAGAGGCTTCAGGTCCACCTCAGCTAGGAAGCCATCCGCGAAGGTCAAGATGAGCCGGTTCGCGGTTTGTGGAATGACCTTTACGACCGTGTTCATGACTCTAAGGTAGTGGATCGATCGATGAAGGAAGTTCGCCTTCCACGGCACGGTCCCAATTGGCCAGCAGTTCTGCACGGTGCAGGGATGCCCATTCCAACACCATGGCATGTGCCCTGCCTGGTAGTGATCCAGCGATCAGTTCAAGGGTGCGGATGTCGAATTCTGCGCGCTGGCCCTGGTATTCCGCGTGAAAGTGCGGTGGGTTATGGTCCATGAAATACATCCGGATGATGATCCCATAGAAGCGACAGAGTTCAGGCATGGCCGCAGTGGTTACCGCAATTTCCCGATGATATCCTGTTTCGTTAGGATCCCGTAGCCGTTCGGCTGTTCCACCAGTACGGCGGGACTGCCATTCCCCAGGCGCTTGGCTACCTCATCCAAGGTGGCATCCGTTTTCAGGACCGGTAGGGCAGGGCCCATAACCACCCGTGCTTTTTGGGTGCGCACATCGGCATCTTCCAAGATGGCATCGAATAGGCGTGCATCGGTGATCGTACCCACCGGCTTGCCGCCCTCGAACACCGGCAGCTGATCGATGTTGTGGGCGCGCATCTTGTCGATGGCCATCAGCACGGGTTCATCGGCCTCCACGCTCAGCAGCTGTAGATCCTTGCCCTTCAGTAGATCGCCGGCCGTGGGCTTTTCTTCCACCAGGAAGCCGCGCTCGCGCATCCAGTCGTCGTTGAACATCTTGCCCAGGTAGCGCGTGCCGTGGTCGTGGAAGATGACCACCACCACGTCCGTGGGCTTCAGTAGGTGTTTCATCTGCATCAGCCCCGCCATGGCCGCACCCGCACTGTTGCCCACGAAGATGCCCTCGTCCTTCACCACCTTGCGGGTGTAGATGGCCGCATCACGGTCGGTGACCTTCTCGAAATGGTCGATGAGGTCCATGTCAACGTTCTGTGGCACGAAGTCCTCGCCGATGCCTTCGGTGATGTACGGATAGATCTCGTTCTTGTCGAAGATGCCGGTCTCCTTCAACTTCTTGAAGACGGAGCCGTAGGTGTCGATGCCCCAGAGCTTGATGTTCGGGTTCTTCTCCTTCAAGTACCGACCAGTGCCACAAAGGGTGCCGCCGGTGCCTACGCCCACCACCAGGTGCGTGACCTTTCCGTCGGTCTGGTCCCAGATCTCTGGCCCGGTCGTTTCGTAATGCGCCTGGCGGTTACTCAGGTTGTCGTACTGGTTGGCTTTCCAGCTGTTGGGCACTTCGCTCACCAGGCGGCTGCTCACACTGTAGTAGCTGCGCGGATCCTCGGGATCCACGTTGGTGGGGCACACGATCACCTCAGCTCCGAAGGCACGCAGTGCGTCCACCTTCTCCTTGCTCTGCTTGTCGGTGGTGGTGAAGATGCACTTGTAGCCTTTGATGATAGCCGCTATGGCCAGGCCCATGCCCGTGTTGCCGCTGGTGCCCTCGATGATGGTGTAGCCGGGTTTCAAGAGGCCTGCCTTCTCCGCGTCCTCTATCATTTTCAAGGCCATACGGTCCTTGATGCTGTTGCCGGGGTTGAAGGTCTCCACCTTGGCCAGCACGGTGCACGGCAGGTCCTTGACGATGCGGTTGAGCTTCACCATGGGCGTATTGCCGATGGTGCTGAGGATGTTGGGATGGATCTTCATGGATGAACCGCTTCTTCCGGCGGCGACGAAGCGCGAAGGTAGGGGCCTTGGGTTGAACGCCGGGGTCAGGAGAACCGGATCGCCTTCGCTGGCGCGATGCGGGTGACCAACATGCTCGGGAGGATGAGCGCAAGTACACACACCACCAGGGTGCCGACGTTGAGTAGCAGGATCGGCATCAGGTCGATGTCGATGGGGACGGCATCCACGTAATAACTCTCCACCGGCAAGGTGACGATGCCGAACCGCTGCTGGATCACGCATAGTCCGAGGCCCATCAGATCGCCCAGCACGATGCCTGCCCCGAGTATGTACACCGCATCGATCAGGAAGATCCTGCGAATAGCGCCGTTGCTGCTGCCCAGCGCTTTCAATACGCCGATCATCGGTGTGCGCTCCAGGATGATGATGAGCAGCGCCGATGTCATGTTGATGATCGCCACGATGATCATGAGCACGATGATGACCACCACGTTGGTATCCAGCAACTCCAGCCAGGCGAAGATCTCCGGGAAGCGCTGACGGACGCTCAGGCTCCGAAGCCGGATGTCGAGGTGCTCACGGTAGATCAAGTCATCCATTTCCTGAAGGTCCTCGAACCGATCGAGGATCACTTCGAACCCACCAGCATAGCGGGTATGACTTCCGCCAGAGCCACCACGTGCAACGACCTCGAACCGCTGTGGCCTGAGCGACTCTTTGAACGGTAGCAGTGGATCCACAGGAGCGATCCGTACCCACGCCGTATCCGGTAGGGTTCCTTCGGTATCGCTGAGGATGAGGGAGATCGTGGTATCCTTCACAGTTCGGATCCAATGAGGACCCTTTCCTTGTAGCGAGGTGCCTGGCCAGGCGTAACGATAAGCCCGGTCACCGCCGAACGCAAGGCCTTCGATCTTGATGCCATCACTGGTCGCGCTATCGTGTACGAGTATCTCCGCCTTCAACCCCCATTGCGCGAACCGCTGCAGATGGCCGATGTCCACATAGACCAACTGATGGTCGAGGTTCTCGATACCGGTCTCATATAGACCGCTTACACGGAACTTTCGTGGGCGGATGTCGTCGTTGTTCTTGATGAGGTAAACGGTGATGGTGTCGTTGACACCGATGCGCAGGCGATCTCCGAGGTATTTCGAGAGCAGCAGGTCCATCGGGCGCGCAGTATCCCCGATAGCCGGCAAGCGGCCCGCCTTCAAATGCTCCCGTAGGAATGTCCAGTCATGGTCCTTTCCGACACCCTTCAGCACCACACCTTGGATGTCCTGTTCCGTTTCGATGATGCCTGGTCGTGTGGCGAACACTTGGATGTGTCGCACCCCGGGAACGCTATCCAGCGAGGGGTAGAACGGCTGGGCGATGGCTACCCGCGGCGTTTCCTTGGAATCCGTTTGGCTGATGGAGGTGATCTGCAAGTGGCCACCTGCCCCGGTTACCTTCGTCCGCACTTCCCGTTGGAAGCCGGTGGTGATGCCCACCGTGACGATCATGACCGCCATACCGATGATGATGCCCAGCACCGCGATGCCCACGATGGGGCGCGAAAGACGATCGGCCCGATCCTTGTCCACCAGGATGCGGCGAGCGATGAAATGGGCGACGTTC
>JAEUTC010000193.1 GCA_016787985.1 Flavobacteriales bacterium
GCGAGGAGAGTGATGGGCATCAGGGCCAGTCCCTGCAGGTACCGCTTTTCCATAATTCGGTGCTTGGTTCTTATTCTTAGGGCGCAAACTTAACCACCTGAACGCGCGTCCGTTCTTCACATCCGTGGCACTTGTCCACAGCGCAGGGTGTATCATAACGTGATCACCCGGCACCCTTTGGGCACTTCCCCCGACAAGGCTTCCACGAGCTTTTCGTAGACCGGCGCATCGTTCAGCAAGTCGTGGCCTTGAAGATCCACGACGAGCACGCGATCGTCGGGCAGTTTCTGCAGGTGATCCAAGTAGCGTTCTTGGAGCTTTGCGAGGTACTCGATGGGGATACTTTGTTCATAACTCCTGCCTCTGGAGCGTATCCGATCCTTGACCCGTATCATGTCCAAGTGCAAGTAAACAATGAGCTCCGGACGGGGCAGATCGGCGTACATGATCTGGTAGAGGTCGCGGAACAAGGCGTACTCATCGGACTGCAAGGTGACGTTGGCGAAGACCACAGACTTGCCGATGGAGTAGTCGGCCACGGTGCAGGCGCGGAAGAGATCCTGTTCGGTAACGCGCTTGAGCTGGTGGTAGCGCTGGGCCAGGAACGAGAGTTCCACCGAGAAGCCGAAGCGTTCTGGATCCTCGTAGAACCGCGGCAGGAAGGGGTTGTCCTCGAACTCCTCCAGCACCAGCCGACCATTCCAGCGTTCGGCGAGGCGGCGCGCCAAGGTGGTCTTGCCGGCACCGATGAGGCCTTCCACGGCGATGTAGGAATGGAACGGCGTCATGTGCGCGGGAGGGCATTGAGCAGGGCCAATGCGGTGCGGTGTTCGATCGGATGTTCCCAGTCGGGCAGCAGGTCGCACAAGGGCGCCAAGGCGAAGCGGCGCAGGTGCAGGCGCGGATGGGGCACGACCAAGCCTGGCGTGTCGATCACGCTCGCCCCGATCAGCAGGATGTCGATGTCGATGAGCCTGGAAACGATGCGGCCATCGGGATCGCGCTGGCGGCCCATGTGGTGCTCGATATCGAGGCAGACCGCGAGCATCGCTGCGGGCTCCAAGGGCGTGGAGACCAGCAGAGCCCGGTTGAGGAAAAGCGTTTCCGCTTGGAAACCCCACGGCTTGGACCAATGGTCGCGACTGCGCGCCACGACATGACCGACGTGCTCCCCTATCCTCTCTTGTGCTGCATCGCACTGCCGCACCGGATCACCCAGGTCGGCCCCCAACAACAACACGACCTCCTGCTCGGCCATGCGGCAAAGCTATCCGCCTCGGCCTCCCATCCACAGCACGCCCCGCTCATGGATCGCCCGCCATCATCGGTTCGACCACCGACCTAGCTTCGTGGCCACAATAGACCTCCCCTTCCCATGCGCCAGTTCCTTAAGTTCATGTTCGCCTCGATGCTCGGCACCCTCCTGATCGGGGTGGTGTTGATCTTCCTCTTCGTCGGGGCGCTCGTCGCGATCGGCTCCAGCTTTTCCACCGCCAGCCAACCCACCACGGTGCGTGATGGAAGCATCCTGCACTTGCAACTGGACCAACAGATCGTGGACCGCGGCAACAAGGATGAGCTGATGCTGGACTTCGGTCCCTTCAAGGGCACCATGCCGGTAGGCTTGAACCAAGTGCTCTCCAGCTTGGAGAACGCCAAGACGGATGACAACATCAAAGGCGTGTTCCTCGACCTCACCGGCCTGCAGACAGGGTCGGCCACGGTGAAGGAGATCCGCGACAAACTCGTGCGCTTCAAGAAGGAAAGTGGCAAACCTGTGATCGCCTTCAGCGATACCTACACCCAAGGGACCTACTACCTGGCCACCGCAGCGGATCAGGTCTTCCTGCAGCCGCGCGGCGACCTGCAGTACACCGGCTTGCAGAGTGAATACATGTTCTACAAGGGCCTTTTCGAAAAGCTCGACATCGACGTTCAGTTCATCCGGGGCAGCAACAACAAGTTCAAGAGCTTCGGCGAGGTCTTCACCGAGGACCATATGAGCGACGCCAACCGCGAACAGAACCGCGCCATCCTGAACGGCCTCTGGGATGAAGTGCAAACGGCGGTGTCCGAAGCGCGCGGACTGGACAAGGTGCGGCTGAACACCATCGCCGACAGCCTGCTGGTGCGCAATGCGGACGACGCCTTGAAGCTGGGCCTGGTGGATGGCTTGAAATACCGCGATGAAGTGCTCGCCGTGCTGCATGAGCGCATGGGCATACCAGCGGATGACGAACTGGAATTCGTAAGCCTGAGCAAGTACGTGCGGTCCTTCACCCCGGACGACATGAAGTACTCCAGCACGAAGGGCAAATTGGCCGTGATCTACGCGGAAGGCGACATCATGCCCGGCGAGAGCAGCGAAGGCACCATCGGCGGCACCGACCTGAGCGCGGCCATCCGCGAAGCGCGCGAGGACAGCTCCATTAAAGCGGTGGTCTTGCGCGTGAACAGCCCGGGCGGAAGCGGCCTGGCCAGCGATGTGATCTGGCGCGAGGTGGAACTGTGCAAGCAGGTGAAACCCGTGGTGGTGAGCATGGGCGATGTGGCCGCAAGCGGTGGTTACTACATCAGCGCTCCGGCCACGCACATCTTCGCCGAGCGCAACACCATCACCGGTTCCATCGGCGTATTCGGCATCATCCCGAACATGCAGGGCTTCTTCAAGAACAAGCTCGGCATCACCTTCGACGGCGAGAAGACCAACAAGCACGCCGACCTCTTCACGGTGAGCCGCCCGTTGACCGAAGAGGAGAAACGCATCATCCAAGGCTACATCGACGACTTCTACCAGGGCTTCACCGAAAGGGTGGCCGAAGGGCGCAAAATGACGGTGGCCCAGGTGGACAGCATCGGGCAGGGCCGCGTGTGGACCGGCGTGGATGCACAACGCCTCGGCTTGGTGGACGAACTCGGAGGGCTTGACGCAGCGATCAGCAAAGCCGCCGAATTGGCCAACCTATCGGAATACCGCCGCGTGGAACTACCCGTGCAGAAGGACTTCTTCGAGCAGCTGATGCAGGACCTGAACGGTACCGCGCGGAGCTGGGTGGCCACCCAGGTCCTTGGCGAAGACGCGGCCCTCTTGAAGCAATACCAGAAGGCGAAACAAGCCACCGAGCAGAGGGGTATCCAGGCCCGGATGCCGTTCGACCTGGTGATACGGTGATCAGGTCGGTCAGCCCGAATGCTAAGAACCACGAAGGGCCGCAGTTTCCTGCGGCCCTTCGCTTGCCCTAACGATCAGTTCACTAACCAAAACCTGCCTGTTGAACGGCGGGTTCTTGCGGAAGGTTACACGGCCTGGCCCACCGGATCCACCAGCACATGGAACCCGCTGTGGTTCCGCACATTGAATACCCTTCCATCCTCGAAAAGCAGGTATTGACCCTTGGCACCGAGGAGCTTTCCCGAGAGCACCGGCTCCTTTTCCAAGGAAACGCTGGCCACTTTGGGCGGGTAGGCCAGCACGGGGTAGTGGATGTCCAATGGCTGCTCGTCCATCATGAGGTATTGCTGGAGGTCCTCGCGCAAGGTGGCTTGCGCCTTCTGCCGAGCGTCGTACAACGCACCGTGGTCCGTGGGCACCGACTTGAGCATGGCGCGCCAGTTGGTGCGATCGGCGAAGATGCGCTTGAGATCCACCTCGATGAGCCCGGCCAATTGGCGATAGGGTACCCGGGCGATGATGAGCGCACCCACGGCCCCTTGATCGATCCACCGCACGGGCACCTGTGTGCTCCGGGTGATGCCCACCTTGATGCCGCCGGTGTAGCTGAGGTAGACGACGTGCTCGGTGAAGTGATGATCGCGCTCCCAGTCGGGGTCGCGCCCCTCGCCCAGATGCGCCCGGCACAATTCGGGTCGCACGATGCACTCGGCGGCTTCCGGTGCGTTCTGCAAGCACGGGTAGCAGAACCCTTGCGCGAAAAGCTTCTTCACCCGGCGCCCACAGCTGACGCAGCTGAGCACGCCCGTGGCACGCAGCGTGAAAGTCCTGCCGATGTAGGGGGCCAACTCGACCGGCCCATCGGCCAAGGGCAGTGCATAGGCCACCGACCCATCGAAGCCGGCGAGCATCTTGCGCAGGGGGGAACCATCGCTCATTTGAAGCTGTGCGTATCTTTTGGGCTGAAGATAGGCCCCCCAACCCACCGACCACCCTTTCTTCGTCGCCGTGAACGCCCTCGTCTCCTTCCTGATCAAGAAGCGGCTGCAGCAGATCGACCTGTTCCGCGAGAACCCCCGCATGGCCCAACTGGAGGTGTTCCACCACTTGGTGCAGACCGCTCGCTACACCGAATGGGGGCGCAAGCACGGGTACGAGGACATCGCCGACCCGGACGAGTTCAGGGCCCGGGTGCCGATCCAGGATTACGAGGACGTGAAGCCCTACGTGGCCCGCTTGCGCAAGGGTGAGCAGAACCTGCTGTGGCCCACCGACGTGCGGTGGTTCGCCAAGAGCAGCGGCACCACCAGCGACCGCAGCAAGTTCATTCCCGTGAGCCGCGAGGCCTTGGAAGATTGCCACTACAAGGGTGGCAAGGACCTCATCGCCTTCCACTACCAGCAGTTCCCCGAGAGCAAGTTGTACCAGGGCATGAGCTTGGTGGTGGGTGGCAGCAGCACCTTGGAGCAGTTCCGTGCCGATGCTTACAGTGGTGATCTCAGCGCTATCATCATCCGCAACCTGCCCATGTGGGTGGAGGTGCGGCGCACACCGGTGATCGAGACCGCGCTGATGGAGAACTGGGAGGAGAAGATCGAGCGGATGGCGCGGGAGACCATGCGCGAGGATGTGCGCTGCATCGCCGGCGTGCCGTCGTGGACCTTGATCCTGTTGCATCGCATCCTGGAACTCACCGGCAAAAAGAACATCCTCCAGGTGTGGCCCAACCTCGAGCTCTTCATGCACGGTGGCGTCAGCTTCAGGCCATACCGGGCGCAATTCGAAGCGCTGATCCCCTCGCCCACCATGAACTACCTGGAGAGCTACAACGCTTCCGAAGGGTCCTTCGCCATCCAGGACCGCCATGGCGCGGACGACATGTTGTTGATGCTCGACTATGGCATCTTCTACGAGTTCATGCCCTTGGACGAAGTCGGGAAGACCCACCCGCGCACCCTGCTCGTCCATGAGGTGCAGCCGGACGTCTCGTACGCCATCGTGATCAGCACCAACGGCGGCCTATGGCGGTACATGCCCGGTGACACGGTGCGGTTCACCAGCGTGAAGCCTTACCGCATCCAAGTGAGCGGGCGCACGCGCAGCTTCATCAATGCCTTCGGCGAGGAGCTGGTGGTGGAGAACGCCGACAAAGGCATCGAGGCCGCGTGCCGTGCCACCGGTGCGGTGGTGAGCGAATACACCGCCGCTCCAGTGTACATGGATGCAGAAGCGCGCGGCGGGCACGAATGGGTGATCGAATTCAGCACCCCTCCGGATGATCTCGATGCCTTCGTGCGCACCATGGACGGCACCATGCGCAGCATCAACTCCGATTACGACGCGAAACGCCGCGGTGACATGGCCCTGCGTGCACCGATCGTGCACGGTGTACCGGCTGGCACGTTCTATGCGTGGATGAAACAACGCGGCAAGCTCGGCGGCCAGAACAAGGTACCACGGCTCAGCAACGATCGTTCCTTGATCGACAGCCTGCTCGCGCCCGTTCCGGCATGACCTCCCCACGCACCCTCCTGTTCCTTTTCGCCCTGCTCCTGACCTGTGGTGCCATTGGTCAATCCACCCCCGTGATCCCGGGCCCGGTGGATGCCTTCACCACGGACGAAGTGGGCAACATCTACGTCTTGCGCGGCGATGTGCTTGAACTCTATGACGCGAAGGGCGCCTCTTGGCTGCGCAACAGCGTGAAGACCTTCGGCCGCATCAGCAGCATCGATGCATTCTATTCCTTGAAGCCGGTGATCTTCTCGCAGGAGCAGGGGCAGTTGGCCGTGCTGGACAATACGTTGAGCCTGCAAGGCAGCGTGCTGAGCCTGCCCAGGAACGGTTTCCCCCAAGTGGTGCTGGCCTGTGCCAGTGTACAGAACGGTTTCTGGTTCTTCGATCAACAGGAAATGGAATTGATCCGAGTGGACGCCCAGTTGCGCAAGCTGGCGAATACGGGCCGTCTTGACCAGTTGCTCGGTTTCAGCGTGAGCCCCGTGGCCATGCAGGAGTTCGATAGTCGGCTCTACGTGAACGACCCGGCCCATGGTCTGCTCGTGTTCGATGTGTTCGGCACTTTCATGCGCACGATCCCATTGACGGATGTCACCAGTTTCGAGGTGCGGGGTGAGGCGCTGTATTTCGTGCAGGGTGGTGAGGCACAGGTCTACGACATGCGTTCCTTCGCGATCGCTCCCATTCCGATGCCCGCTGGGTTGAAGAGCGCGATGGTGGACCTGCGGGTGGAGCGCGGCCGGTTGTACGTGCGCACCGCCGAGGGCATCGTCATCCACGAGGTGGATGCGACGCGCTGACCGCGTAAGGAACACACGACTTTTCCACAACGCGCACGCGGTCCGGGGGTGCGGGTATCTTCGCACCTGCTCGCGCGCTGCGGGCCCTTTCCAGTACACTCCTCATGCATATCGCGATCGCAGGCAACATCGGCTCCGGCAAGACCACCTTGACGCAACTTCTGGCCAAACACTACAAGTGGGACCAGCTCCAAGAAGCCGTGGACAACAACCCCTACCTGTTCGATTTCTACAAGGACATGCAGCGGTGGAGCTTCAACCTGCAGATCTTCTTCCTCAACTCGCGCTACGAGCAACTGATCGATATCCGACGCAGCGGCCGCAACGTGATCCAGGACCGCACGATCTATGAGGATGCGTTCATCTTCGCCCCCAACCTGCATGCCATGGGCTTGATGACCACGCGTGATTTCGAGAACTACTTCCGCCTGTTCCAGAACATGGACCACTCGATCACGCCGCCCGACCTGATGATCTACCTGCAAGCGCCGGTGGATAAGCTGGTGAAGCAGATCAGCGAGCGCGGCCGCGACTACGAGAACAGCATAAGCATCGACTACCTGAAGCGGCTGAACGAACGCTACGAGGCGTGGATCCAGACCTACGACAAAGGCAAGTTGCTGATCATCGATGTGGAGGACAATAGCTTCCACAAGGATCCCGAGGACCTCGGCAAGATCATCAGCCGCATCGATGCGGAGATCCATGGCCTCTTCCCGATGGAGACCGCCAGCCCCAAACCGGAGGTGAAGGTGATCAACGTGGGCAAGCCCGCGCCGAGCAATGGAAAAGCCGCCAGCAAACCCGCAGGTAAGGCAGTGAAGAAGGCCGCGTTAGCCAAACCACCGAAAAACGGAGGGAAGAAGCCCTTGGTGAAAGCGGCGTCGGATCCAAAGAACAAAAAGGCAGCAGGGAAGAAAAGGTGAGTGCCGACGGGTGCCCCTTAAGAATTGGCCCAGTATTCGAGTGCCTGCGACAGTCCGAGGCACAGATGTGCTTATTGCCTTTTCCCGATCCGTAATGGGGAAGACCGCTTTAGCTGGCAGGGGGTCCGTCATTCGCTGTTCGCTATCTTCGTCGAAAGCCACCTATATGAAACGAGGACTACTCCTGGCCGTGCTGACCGGCAACCTTGGTGTTAACGCGCAACCAACGCTCAACTCGAGCAGCTATGGAGCCATAGGTCAATCCTTCACCTTGGTGGAAGCCACGTATGTGGAACTACCGAATACCGGTGCGAATCAGACATGGGACGCGAGCGAAGCCGTAACCACGGGAGGCGCTGCACTAGCGTTCGCCGATCCTGAGACGGGCAATGCTGCTAATTCATTTCCATCTGCCAACCTACTGCTGACCGCTTCTACCGAGCAAGAGTACATCACCGTAACTTCAGCTGAAGCGCAGCTCTTAGGAACGGATCAAGGCGGCCTCGTTAGCATTTGTTCGAATCAGATGAAGCTCATGCAGTTCCCTTGCACTTTCGGCACCACATGGTCTGATAACTTCTCTTGTAGTTACACCGTTTCAGGCACCCCATACACCACCACTGGGTCCATCAATGCGAACGCCAGCGGCTACGGAGTCTTGGTACTTCCCTACGGATCGATCACGAACGTACTTCGGGTCGATGTGATCGAAACTTCGAACTTCAGCGTTGGTGGACAACCCGTTACGCTCTCTCAAACAACCCAGTTCTACTGGCGCCCTGGTACGGGAACCTACATCGCTAAGAACCTCGTTCTATCGGAGGTGATCGATGGTACGCCGGTGCCTCTTGACGAAGAGATCAACTACCTGGCTCAGGGTTCGATCGGCATGGATGAAATGCTAAATCAGGACATCGGTGTCAGCATTTCGCCCAACCCCACGAATGATCGTACAGAGATCACCTTTGGTGCTCAAGGGAACATTGGGGTCACGATCTTTGATGCACAGGGTCGCGAAGCTTCCACGGTGCAACTAGGCCAGCATGCACCTGGTATCCACAAGCATCTATTGGATCTAAGCGGCTTAACGGACGGGGTCTACACTGTGCTGCTGACCAACGACAAAGGAGAGCGTGGGCAGCAGCGAGTGATACTTCAACGCTGACCAGCATCAGACCAACCAGTGGACCATGATTCCGGGCGACCACAATACGCTCTGAAAGTAGGAGTTCGAGGGCCTGGGGGATGGCCCTAAGGTCAGCTATTGCGTGAACCGATATCGCGCAGGGATCCGATAGCGAAGAAGGGAACACATTCTTTTCTTCGCCCTTCATGAAGCTGTCATCAGAACGAGGAACGCCGCGCTTTAAGGCGCGGCGTTCCTCGTTTCAAGCGTTCGATCAGAACCGCTCGCTCACATCCAAGGTGGTGCCATCCGCAGCGATTTCCACTGTGTGCTCGATGGTGGCAGCTGGCACTTGCACATGCGCTGATTCGTTCTCGTTGATGTGTGGCGCGATCACCAAGGCCACGATGGACGTGAGCTTGATGAGGATGTTCATCGAGGGGCCCGAGGTGTCCTTGAACGGATCACCGACCGTGTCGCCGGTCACAGCGGCCTTGTGCGGGTCGCTGCCCTTCTTGTAGGTCTGGCCGTCGATCAGGACACCCTTCTCGAAGCTCTTCTTGGCATTGTCCCAAGCACCACCAGCGTTGTTCTGGAAGATCCCCATGAGCACACCGCTCACGGTGATACCGGCCAACAGACCACCGAGGGCTTCGGGTCCGAAGGCGAATCCGACGATGATAGGGCTGAGCAGCGCCAAGGCACCGGGCAGGATCATTTCGCGGATGGAAGCCTGCGTGCTGATGGCCACGCACTTCTCATACTCCGGCTGCGCCTTGTACTCCATGATGCCGGGGATCTCCTTGAACTGGCGGCGCACCTCCTTCACCATGTCCATGGCGGCTTTGCCCACAGCGCTGATGGCCAAGCTGCTGAAGAGGAAGGGGATCATGGCGCCTACGAACAACATGGCGAGCACGTTGGCCTTGTAGATGTCGATGGCGGTGATGCCAGCGAGGCCCACATAGGCAGCGAAGAGCGCCAATGCGGTGAGGGCAGCAGATGCGATGGCGAAGCCTTTACCCGTAGCCGCGGTGGTGTTACCAGTGGCATCGAGGATGTCGGTGCGCTCACGCACTTCCTTCGGCAGGCCGCTCATCTCGGCGATACCGCCCGCGTTGTCGGCGATGGGACCGAAAGCATCGATGGCTAGCTGCATGGCGGTGGTGGCCATCATGCCAGCGGCCGCGATGGCTACGCCGTAAAGACCAGCGAGGTGGAAGGCGCCGAAGATGCCGCCAGCGAGAACGAGGATCGGGAGGAAGGTGCTCTCCATACCCACGGCCAATCCGCCAATCACGTTGGTGGCGTGGCCGGTGCCGCTCTTCTGCACGATGCTATCCACCGGCTTGCGACCCATGGCGGTGTAGTACTCTGTGATGTAGCTCATAAGGAAGCCCACCACCAGACCGAGCACGATAGCGTAGAAGATGTTGATGCTCTCCACCACCAGGCGCACATCGCCACGGATGAACTCCACGCTGCTGGGGAACATCCAACCGATGATGAAGTAGCTGGCGATGGCGGTGAGAAGAATGCTGCCGATGTTGCCCTTGTTGAGCGCGGCCATCACGCTGTCGGTGTCCTTGTTGATGCGCACGAAGAAGGTGCCGATGATGCTGAACACGATGCCCAGACCTGCGATGAGCATGGGCAGCAGGATCGGGGCCATGCCACCGAAGTTGTCCGCGCTCACCACTTCGCGACCGAGCACCATGGTGCTGAGGATGGTGGCCACGTAGCTACCGAAGAGATCGGCGCCCATGCCGGCCACATCGCCCACGTTATCACCCACGTTGTCCGCGATGGTGGCGGGATTGCGCACATCGTCCTCGGGGATGCCAGCCTCCACTTTACCTACGAGGTCAGCGCCCACGTCGGCGGCCTTGGTGTAGATACCACCACCCACACGGGCAAAGAGCGCGATCGATTCAGCGCCAAGGCTGAAGCCTGCGAGCACCTCGAGGGCTTTCATCATCTCCTCACCGTTGGGCGAAGCGCCGTTCACGTACATGCCATAGAACACGATGAAGAGCAGGCTGAGGCCCAGTACGGCGAGACCGCTCACCCCGAGGCCCATCACCGTGCCACCGTTGAAGCTCACCTGCAAGCCCTTGGCCAAGCTGGTGCGGGCGGCTTGTGTGGTACGCACGTTCGCCTTGGTGGCGATGTTCATACCGATCCAGCCGGCGAAGGCGCTGAAGAACGCTCCGATCAAGAAGGCCACGGCGATCACCCAATCGCTGTGCTCCACCAGCGTGCCGCTCCACGCCAGCAACACAGCGGCGATCACGGCGAATACGCCCAGAACCTTCCATTCAGCCTTCAGGAACGCGCTCGCTCCTTTGGCGATGTAGCCCGCCAGCTGTTGCATGTTGGCATCACCGGCATCCTGTTTGTTCACCCAGGCCGCTTTGGCGATCATCACCACGAGGCCCAGGACGCCCAGGGCCGGGATGTAGTACATCAGTTCACTTCCCATCTTCCTTGTTGTGTATGTCTTTGTGTCTCAACGCTTTTCATCCCCATGATGCCAAGCGGGGCGCGAAAATAGGAAACGCATTGGAACTCAGCGTGCCCAGGGGTGGTGAGTCCATGGGCAGGAGCAGGGGCAACGGCCTTACAGCCGTGAAGGCATCCTCACCAACTAGATCACTTCACCACATACATCACCTCCTTCACCGCCTTTACCACGCGCGGAACGCTGGGGAGCGATGCTTCGATGAGCGTGGGGGTGAAGGCCAGGGGCACATCGGCCTGGTTCACGCGGAAGACCGGTGCATCCAGGAAGTCGAAGGCATCCTTCTGCACACGATAGGCCACTTCGCTGGCCACGCTGCCGAAGGGCCAGTTCTCGTCCACCACCACCAGGCGATTGGTCTTCTTCACACTCTTGATGATGGTGGCATGGTCCAGCGGGCGGATGGTGCGCAGGTCGATGACCTCGGCATCGATGCCTTCCTTGGCCAGCTCTTCTGCCGCAGCCAGGGCCACCTTCATCATCTTGTTGAAGGAGACGATGGTGACATCCTTGCCTTCGCGCTTCACATCGGCCACACCGATGGGCAGCAGGTACTCGCCATCGGGGATCTCGCCCTTGTCGCCGTACATGCGCTCGCTCTCCATGAAGAGCACCGGGTCGTTGTCGCGGATAGCAGCCTTCAGCAGGCCCTTGGCGTCGTAGGGGTTGCTGGGGCTGATGACCTTGAGGCCGGGAATGTTGGCGTACATGGCCTCGAAGCTCTGGCTGTGCGTGGCCGCGAGCTGACCTGCGCTGCCGTTGCCGCCGCGGAACACGATGGGCACGTGGAACTGGCCACCGCTCATCTGCAGCATCTTGGCCGCGTGGTTGATGATCTGGTCGGCCGCGAGGATGGCGAAGTTCCAGGTCATGTACTCCACGATGGGGCGCAAGCCGTTCATGGCCGCACCTACCGCGATGCCGGAAAAACCCAGCTCGGCGATCGGGGTATCGATCACCCGCTTCTCACCGAACTCCGCCAGCATGCCTTTGCTCACTTTATAGGCGCCATCGTACTCCGCTACTTCCTCACCCATGAGGAAGACGTTGGGGTCACGACGCATCTCTTCGCTCATGGCCTCGTTGAGGGCCTCACGCATCTGGACTGTACGCATACTGGGAAAGGTTCAAGGCTGCCCCGACCAGCGCCCCAACAGGGAACTTGCTCAGGCCGAAGCGGGGCGAAGGTAACAAGGCTTCTACCCCCGAACGAAACGCACCACACGCGTTACACCATCGGCCTGTACCCGTAGGAAGTAGGCCCCCGGTCGCAAGGCGGAAACGTCCAAGTTGGCTTTCCGCGCCGCACCGATGCCGCGCGTGAGCACCTCGCGACCGGTCATGTCCACCACCGTGAGCAGTGCTTGCTGCGCGGGACGGGATAGCTCCACCGTGAGCACATCGCCAGCGGGTACAGGCGAAAGGGTGAAGAGCGGCGCCTGGCGCTCCTCGATACCGATGGACGTGACGGTGACACATTCGCTCAACGCACTGCACCCGTCCTGGGTCACTTCCACCGCGAACTGCCCCACGAAAGGCGCCTGGTAGTATTGGGCGGTAGCCCCTTGGATCAGGGTGTTACCCGACGTGCCGCAGACGTACCATTGGTATTCCGCCTCGGTGGCCGTGGCGATGATGGTGCTGCCGTTCTGCACAACACCGTTGTCCACCTCGGCCACCACCAGTTGCAGCACCACTGTGGAATCGCAACCGCTGGAGGCTTGGAAGGTGGCCGTGTAGGACCCCGGTTCTGTCAACGTTTCGCCATTGAAGAGGTAGCTCCCGCCTTCGCACAGCGCTTCCTGGATGACACTGCCAAGGACCGGCGACTCCACGAAATTGCTGGTGCTTCCGTTAAGGGCGAAACCTTCCAGTGCCGCGGACAGTCCGTTGACCTGATCCGTCAAGGCCGTGATCGTGGTGTTATTCCCGTTGGGCACACCCTCGTTCATGTCGAAGTAGTAGGCCAGGTCGGTGTCCGTTGGATCGGGAGCGCCGGAGACCAGACAGCCGATCTCTTCCCCGTTGAGCGCACGCTGGAACAAGGCCACCTCGTCCACCCGGCCATCGAGCAGGAAAGGGACCGCATTGAACTGCACATTCCCGATGTAGAAGGGTTCGGAGCCGTTGGTGATAGCGCCAGAAGCAGGTTGGGAAACCACCAGATCACCATCGTGCCAGATGGCCAGCTCAGCGCCATCGTACACTAAAGCCAGGTGCTGCCAGGTATTCAAGGCCAGCCCACCGAAGGTGATGGTGACCTCGGAGCCTTCGCTGTTCTGGAACCGCCCTTCCACCGTGGTGGCTGGAGCGATCTGAAGCAGGTAGAAGGCCGCATCGAACTCATTGCGGATACCGGCGAACCCATCGAAATCCGGATAGGACGGTGCCGTGTTCGTGGGATAGACCCAGCAGCTCAGCGTATACCCCGGCGCATCCACCAATGCAGCGGACCCGTTCTCCACTACGACTTGGTCATCCACCCCGTCGAAGTCGAGGCTGGCATTGGATTGGGCGCTCAGAAGGGCTGGGAAGGCGAGGCAGAACGCGAGGAGGACGGCGGAGGTGTACTGTTGCTTCATGCGGTGGTTCGAAGAAAATGACGGACCAAGGAACGCCCGTGTTGCCTGTCGGGAGTGTTCGCTTCGCCAAGTTAAGCGTTCGGCCTTTGACCTTGGTGCCTAATTTCGCCGCCCCGTGCACCGAACCACTTCGCTGTGCGGAATGTTGCTACCGAAACATGAAGATCCTCGTCCTCCTCAGCCAGGTGCCCGACACCACGGCCCGCATCGCCTTCACCAACGGCAACACGCAGTTCGATGCCAATGGTGTCACCTTCATCGTGAACCCTTATGATGAATGGTATGCCTTGGTGCGTGCCCTCGAATTGAAGGAAGCGGCCGGTGCCGGCTCCGTGACCACGATCACCGTGGGCGGTGCAGACACCGACGCCACGATCCGCAAGGGCCTGGCGATCGGGGCCGATGAAGCCGTACGCGTGGATGCCCAGCCCACCGAAGCGCTGCAAGTGGCCGAACAAGTGGTCGCCTACGCGAAGGACAAAGGTTTCGACCTGATCATCGCCGGCAAGGAGACCATCGACCACAACGGCGGCCAAGTAGGCGGCATGGTGGCCGAACTGCTGGACCTCCCCTACATCGCACTGGCCAGCAAACTGGATGTGGCGGCCGGCAAAGCGACCATCGAGCGCGATGTGCCCGGTGGTGTTGAGGTGTTGGAGGCTTCCCTCCCGCTGGTGCTCAGCGCCGCCAAGGGCATGGCCGAGCAGCGCATCCCTAACATGCGTGGCATCATGGCCGCGCGTACCAAACCCTTGACCGTGATCCCCGCCGCTACGACCGACAACGTGGCTTCAACGACTTCCTTCGAACTTCCTCCAGCCAAAGGCGCCGTGAAGATGATCCCTGCGGACGAGGCCGGGAAGTTGATCGAGTTGTTGCATTCCGAAGCCAAAGTCATTTGATGAATTTCCAGTTGTCAGTTCGTAGTTGTCGGTTGTCAGGCAAGCACGCGACGGCAACAGCCTGGCAACTGCGAACTGACAACTGCCCCAAGCCCAAAAGACCTCATTGATCTTCCGGCCATCGCGCCAAACCGAAATAGACCCAGCATGAGCGTTCTAGTTTTCATCGACACCCGCGGCGAAAAGCTGCCGAAAGCGGCCCAAGAAGCCGTGACCTACGCCAGCAAACTCGCCGGCGGACCCGTTACCGCTGTGACCTTCGGTGGTGCGAGCGGATTGGAAGCCCTTGGTGCGCAAGGTGCTTCGAAGGTGGTCGTGGCCCGTGGTGTACAAGCCGTAGATGGCCAACAGCTCACCAAACTGGTGACGGAAGTGGCGGCCAAAGAAGGCGCCAACACCATCGTGTTCGTGCACGATGGCACTGGCAAGAGCGTGGCGCCCCGCGTGGCCGCAAAACTCAAGGCCGGTCATGTGGCCGGTGCGATCGCCTTACCCGAAGGCGACAAGTTCAAGCGCAACGTGTTCAGCGGCAAAGCACAGGCTTGGTTGCAAGTCTCCAGCGCCACCAAGGTGATCAGCGTCATGCCCAACTCCATCCCGGTGGGCAAGGACGGTGGTAACGCCACAGTGGAAGAGTACAGCGGCGACCTCGGCCCAGCGCGCATCACTGTGAAAGAGGTGCGCAAGGCCGGTGCCGGTGTGCCCTTGCCCGAGGCGGAACTCGTGGTGAGCGCCGGCCGCGGCATGAAAGGCCCAGAGAACTGGGGCATGGTGGAGGAATTGGCGAAGGAGCTCGGCGCCGCTACGGCCTGCAGCCGCCCAGTGGCCGATATGCATTGGCGTCCACACCACGAGCACGTCGGCCAGACCGGCGTGGCCATCCGCCCGAACCTGTACATCGCCATCGGCATCAGCGGCGCCATCCAGCACCTCGCCGGCGTGAACCAGAGCAAGGTGATCTGCGTGATCAACAACGATCCCGAAGCGCCGTTCTTCAAGGCTGCCGATTATGGCATCGTGGGCGACGCTTTCCAAGTGTTGCCTAAATTGGTGGAAGCGGCGAAGAAGTTGAACGCGGAGCGGTAGAGAACTCAAGGAGCAGGGGCAGTCCCAGGGGCAATGCCCGCTGGAGCTGTTCCGGCGCCTTTTCAATACGGCGACTCATATCTCCTCCCTATCTTCACGGCCCCGTTGAGCAAGGATGGACAAGGTCGAGCTACGCTTCCTTCGAATCACCTACAGCCATACCCACGCAGGGGCCTATGCGCTGATCCTGTCGGAAGTGGAGGGTGACCGCCGCCTGCCCATCATCATCGGTGGTGTGGAGGCCCAGGCCATCGCCATCCAGGTGGAGAACATCAAACCCGCCCGGCCGCTCACCCACGACCTCTTCAAGAATATGTGCGACACGCTCGCCATCAACCTGAAGGAAGTGATCATCAACGACCTGGTAGAGGGCATCTTCCACGCGAAACTGGTCCTGGATCAGGACGGCAAGGAAGTGGAGATCGATGCGCGCAGCAGCGATGCCATCGCCTTGGCCCTCCGCTTCGATTGCCCCATCTTCACCTACGAGTTCATCCTTAGCGCTGCTGGGTTGAAAGTGGAGGAAGGGGAAGAGAGCGAAGAGCAGGCGGAAGAGAACAAGGGCAAAAGCAAGGGCGAGAAGAAGTCCACCGCCTCCTTGACCATGGATGAGCTGCGCTCCAAGTTGGAAGAGGCCTTGGACAACGAGGACTACGAGAAGGCTTCCAAGATCCGCGACGAGATCAAGAAGCGGGAAGGGACGAATTGAGCGAGGTTCAAGACTCAAGGTC
>JAEUTC010000196.1 GCA_016787985.1 Flavobacteriales bacterium
TCATCACCAACATCGGCTGGGACCACATGGACTTCCTCGGAAGAACACTGGAAGCGATCGCAGCGGAAAAGGCGGGTATCATCAAAGCGAACGTGCCCGTGGTGGTGGGTGAAGCCGAGGGGTCTGTAGCGGAAGTGTTCATGAATAAAGCGGGATCATTGAAAGCCCCGTTCACGCTGGTCGATCAACAGCGCCCCCTGCCATACCGCAGCGCATTGCACGGCGAACATCAGGAGCGGAATGCCCGCACGGCCTTGGCCGCCCTGGAGCAATTGCGGCTCAAGGGCTGGAGGATCGAAGAGAAGCATGTCGCCGAAGGATTCCTCCACGTGTTGCGGAACACAGGCTTGAAGGGACGCTGGCAGATCCTTTCCGACCTGCCCCTGACCATTGCCGATGTGGCCCACAATGTGGACGGTCTGCGGGTGGTCAAGCGCATGCTCGAATGCCAACCCTACGAGCGGTTGCACATCGTGCTGGGCATGGTGAATGACAAGGACCTGAGCCAAGTTTTGGAAGAGCTTCCTCAAGAAGCCACTTATTACTTCTGCAAAGCCGACATCCCCCGGGGGTTGGATGCCTCGGAACTGCACCAGCGCGCCGCAGCGCTAGGCCTCCGTGGTGGCCATTTTCCCAGCGTTCGGGAGGCGTTACATGCTGCACGCCGCGGCGCCGGCATCAACGACCTGGTGCTGGTCACGGGCAGTGTTTTCGTGGTGGCAGAGGTAGTTTGATGGCTTCCGCTATATTTGCCGCCCCTTAGCGCCTTCCCGTAAGATGGCATGAGTTCTTTGGATAGGTAATGGAGGCATAGCTCAGCTGGTTCAGAGCATCTGCCTTACAAGCAGAGGGTCGCTGGTTCGAATCCGGCTGCCTCCACCATTACCAGGGATGTTAGCTCAGCTGGTTTAGAGCGCATGCTTCACACGCATGAGGTCACTGGTTCGAATCCAGTACGTCCCACTTCCTAAACTTCAAACCCTTCGATGATCTCGAGGGGTTTGTTCATTCAATGAGTGTGTGAATGAAGGGAAAGTCCGGAAGCCCTATGGGGGTGGTCCGGTCAGAAGATCTCGATCGGATCTACACCTGCTGATCCGAAAGCCACGCCGATGCTCGCCCCTCAGATCTCGATCATCAAGCCCACGCTGGGCAGCACGGTGGCACCGTCGTTCGATAACTCGCGAAGCACATAGCGTGAAGGATCCGAGGGGTCCACAGCGGGCTGCCCGCTGGCATCGCGCAGCACATCCACGAACGGCGGGCCCGGCAACTCATTGCCGAGCACATTCTCCACATCGAAATACACGTTGAGGGTCCAACCCTTGAAATAGTAGCGCTTATCGACCCGAACATTGAGCTGGTTGAACCCGCGCAGGCGCAGGGTGTTTACGTTGGCGAAGTCAGGCACACCTTGCTGTTGGCTCTCCCAGTTCACGATCAGCGAGGAGGCGCTCAGGTCGAAGGGCGTGTACGGTCCACCGCCCTGCAAGCGCCAGTTGAGGCCTACTTCCCAATCCTTGGGCAGTCGTTTGCCTCCTGTAAGGTTCACGATATGACCGAAATCCCAGCTGCTGGGTGCGAAGCGGCCATTGGCATTGGTGAACTCGCTCTTCACGAAAGTGTACGACGCGATGCCATAAAAACCTTTGTACAACTTCTGCTGGGCTAGGAACTCGACACCGTACGAACGCCCTTTGGACGTCGGTACGGCAAGCTCATTCCCGATCACACCGAAATCGCCACCGAGGTTGGCCAGGCTCACCCCCTTTTCCACGAGCAGGGGATAACGATCGTACCACTTGTGGAAGCCCTCCACCGAGACCTTGCCGTTATTCTTGGTGTAATACTCCACACCAGCCACCACGTGATCCGCTTGGATGTACCGGATACCGCCATCGAGGTTCAGCGGTGCGCCCTGGGTATCGCGGAAACCGAGCACGGTGTAGGGCGGCAACTGATAGAATCGGCCCGCGTTGGCATTGATGGCGACCGCATCACTGACAGCGTAGGATAGCGATAGGCGCGGGGAAAGCTGATCGAGGGGGTCGCTCATGGTCGTGCGCAGCGTGTTGATGTCCGTCCGCAGACCCAACGAGCCGGAGAGCTTACCGAAGGTGCGACTGAGTTGTCCGAACGCGCCGAACTTGTCCACCGAGAGGGTGCTGCTGTAATCGATGATGACCGGTAGACCACGGATCACCCGCTGTGCATACGTATCGGTGCTGTAGCGGGCATGCTCGGCGTTCACACCACCTACGAAACGCCAGGAGCCGTAGTTCATCTGCGCCTCGTAGCGGAACTTGTTCTCCTCTTCCTGACTTCCATAGCGCAGCAGCAGCGCGTTCGGATCGCTCTCATCGTTGTTGCGGAACTTGGTGGCTTCGTTGAAGAGGTGGCTGCGACTCACCACGAAGGTGTGCAGGCCCTTGGCCACGAAACGATCGAAGCGGGCACCCACCGTGTAGTTCCACTGATCGTTCTCGGGGATGTTGCCCAGGATGTACCGATTGCGCTCGAAGCGCTCCACGTCGGTCACGCCATCATTGGCGCCAGGATTGAGTTCCACATTGTCATAGGCACCTAAACCAATGAACGTGAGCCTCGAACGATCGTTGATGCGGATGGTGTGTTTCAACTGCGCATCATTATAGATGGGCAGGAAGGGCAGCTTCAGCGCTTGGAATAGGAACTGGAGATAGGAGCGGCGCACGGAGAGGATGGTGGAGGCCTTGGCACCGGTGGGCCCATCGAAGGTGAACCCCACATCACTGCTTCCCGCCATGAAGGTGAAGGTGCGCTGTTCGGTGTTGCCTTCGGGTTGCTTGAACTCGAACACGGAACTGAGCGTGTTGCCGCGTGCGGCGGGGAAAGCACCCGTGATCACATCCACCTCGCGGATGAAATTGACGTTGATCATGCCCACCGGGCCGCCGCTACTGCCTTGCGTACTGAAGTGGTTGATGGTAGGCACCTCGATGCCGTCGAGGTAGAAGCGGTTCTCGTTCGGTGCGCCACCGCGGATGATGATGTCGTTGCGGAAGCTGGCCGTGCTGGCCACGCCGGGCAACGCGCGTATCACCTTGCTGATGTCGCGATTCCCGCCCGGATTGCGCATGATCTCGGCTGATCCGATGGTACGGACGGAGAGCGGACTTTCCGAGGACCGTTGGAACGCCTTGGGCTTGATCTCCACCTCCTTCAACTCCGTGGCCGAAGCTTCCAGGAGGATCTCCAATTCAACTGGGCGGGCTGTACCCACCTGCACTTCGGGCACCACCCGGCGGAGGTAGCCCACGGAAGAGGCGACCACGTTGTACAACCCCGGCTTCACGTTCTCCACGGTGAACAGGCCATTGATATCCGTGGTGGCACCTTGGGTAGTGCCTTCCAGGAGCACATTCACGAAGGGGAGCGGCTCGCGGCTGCGGCCGTCGCGCACGACACCCTTGACCGTTGCTTGGGAGAACCCGTTCAACGCGTAACCAAGGAGTAGGGAGAAGATCAGGAGGCGCATGGGAAGTGGTGACGCAAGGGAACGATCAAGTCGATGAAGGGTTCGGAAGGCCGGATAGCCAGAGTAATAATTCGTTGATAGTCAGTCGTTTAATCCGAAAATGATCCATACACCCGAGGCAGAATTGTCATGGAATTTCATTTTGTTCAACCTTTCGTGTGATTCGATAAACGTTCTTGTCTAGGTTTGCGTCGTATTCATTGAACAAAACAATCGACCAACCATGTCAACGCTCGAATTCCAGCAGCAGCTCCTCGGTATCCGCCAGCAACTGTACTACTTCGCATTGAGCTTGACCAAGGACCG
>JAEUTC010000051.1 GCA_016787985.1 Flavobacteriales bacterium
TTGCGGATCGGTCCAGTTGCCAGATAGGCGCCAGTACCGGTCCGGCGAGATGACATAAGCGAAAGGCTCGGCGAACGCTCCGTTGTCGGCTGCCACCCAATACTGCTCCATACGCACCAATGTGGGCGGGCCTTCGCGCGGGCGTAGCTCGAAATTAGCCTGGTTGGAAGTGACCGGAGCCGTTGTGGTGATGGTGTGCGTGGAACCGGTGAAGGCGAGGGAGATCCGATCATCATCGTTCAGCCAAACGAAGGCGGGCTCGAACGGAACGGTGAGCGTTAGTTCCGTACTGGAACCGCCCACCATCACGGTATCGCGGAAGACCATGTTGGGATCCGATCCAAGCACGGCCAAGGTGATCGGAACGTCATGATAGGGCGCGGATGGTCCCCGTTGTTTCTGACCGATGATGAGTTGCACCGTCCAACCCTCTTCCCCTGGTGTACTGCTCTGCTGGTCGATCTCGAAGGCGGCCCATCCGGGCTGCTGTATCCAGTCCGCGAAGTAGTCGCTGAGGTCCAGGCCGCTGGTCATGCTCAAATGCTCCTGGAGCATGATGGTATTCGCCGGTTGGAACGCATAGGTGCTCAAGAAGCTCGTGAGGCCTTCACGGAAAGCCTCATCACCCATATAGCTGCGCAACGTGTGTAGCACATCGGCTCCTTTGTTATAGGAGTGTGTTCCATAGGTCCATTCCTGTGGCATTTCGCTCAACGTCCACCATCCCTCATCGGCCAAATGCGCGCGTTGGACCATGGCACGGTGGTTCGATCGTACTTCTTCCATGTAGCGTTCACGCCCGTACACATCCTCCAGGAAGAGGTAGCTCAAGTATTCGGCGAAACCTTCATTGAGGTACATCTCCTCCGCACGATCGCAGGTCACCAAGTTGCCGAACCAGTGGTGCGCGAGCTCATGGGCCATGGTGGTCTCATAATCCAGCGAGCCGTCGGCGATGGAGGCTGGGTAGTGTATGCTGGTGCTGTGTTCCATGGCACCATTGGGTGTGAGCACATAACCGACCTTCTGCCAGCGGTAGGGCCCGAAGAGCGCCTCGAAATAGGCGAATGCATTGGGAAGGTGGGTGAAGGAAGCGCGCATATCGGCCGTATCGGAAGCGTTGGCGATGAGCTCGACCGGTATCTGGCCACCGATGATCGTGGCCAGCGTGTCACGCGCGACAGCGTAGTTCGCTGCGGCTACGGAGGCGAGGTAAGCCGGCATGGTGCCTGCGCAAAGCCAATGGTTGATCAAAGTATCGCCTCCGAGTGGTGTGCGTTCCACCAGCACACCATTGCACCATGCCTTCTTGCCACTGGCGGTGCGGATGAAGAACTCGTAGGTGCTGCGCTCGGTGAAGTTGTCGAGGCAGGGGAACCACGTGCGTCCATAGGAATGGGGTACGCTTTCGAAGGCCACCCCCAGGTTGTACAGGAGCGAAGGCGAGGTGTAAAAGCCGCCGAAACCGCTGGGGTCCACCACGGGATCGCCGCTGTAATGGACCACGAACTCCACCGTATCCTCCGGGCTGATCGGGACACTCGGTGTTACCGAGAGGGTGGTGCCGGTTTGGGCGTAGTTCCAGCTCCCTGCTGCGGTGGTAATGGAATCCACCACCAGTTCTTCGAGGTCCAAATCGAATACGCTCAGGACGTCGGTCCTGGGCACGAGTCGTATGGTGCACGCGCCGCGGATGGTGTTGCCCAAGGTGAGGTCCAGGTCAATGCGCTGGTGCAGGATATCGATGGGGGCAAGGGCCACAGAGCGGTTCTTCGCTTGACCGTGGAGCTTGCTCTTGGTGGCGGCACAGGTGTGCTGAGCAGCCGCGGAGAGCACCGCCAAGCGCAAAACGAGTAGAACAAATGACAGCCTTTGGAGGTTGTAGCGCTGTGGCATGCTCAAATGTAGGCCGGTGACCTTTCATCCCCCACGACCAGGATTGGATCCCTACTTTTGGGAACCCCGGTTGGGATCCTATCCGGTATATTGCTCCCAATGAAGCCCAGCAACGAGCTACACGACCTGATCAAGTCGCTCACGAAATCGGAGAAGCGATTCTTCAAGCTGCACTCGTCCCTACAGGCGGGCGACAAGAACTACCTGCGGATCTTCGATGCGATCGACAAGCAGAAGGTCTACGACGAGGAGGCGATCAAGAAGCAGTTCGCGAAGGAGACGTTCATCAAGCACCTTCCGTCGGAGAAGAACCACCTGTACAAGCTCATCCTGAAAGCACTGCGTGCGTTCCACGCGGAGAGTTCGGTGAGCGGTATCCTGAAGCAGGAGATCAAGAACATCGAGATCCTCTACCAGAAGGCGTTGTACACGGAATGCAACAAGCTGCTGCATCGTGCGAAACGCATCGCGCGGGAGAACGAACGGTTCTATTATTGGTTCGAGCTGTTGAACTGGGAGAAGATGTTGTTGGAGGAAGCGTATGAGAGCGGAGAGTTCACCAAAGACCTCGATGCACTGATCGAGGAGGAGCGCGATGTGATCGAGAAGCTACGCAACCTGGCCGCGTACCACATCCTCTACAGCAAGATCAACTATGTGTTCCGCAGCGGAGGCTATGTGCGCACGGATGAGGAGCACGCCATGGTGGAGGAGATCAGCGAGCATCCGTTGATCAAGGGCAAGAACACGGCGCTTTCCCGCCGTGCCGCCACCATTTGTTACTACACCCAGGGCTTCTGCCAATGGGCAAAGCGCGATTGGGCGGTGAGCTTGGAGAAATTCCAGCGGGTGAAGCAGATCCTCGATGAGAACGAACAGATCCGGGCCGACCTGCCGAAGCGGTACATCCGCACGTTGCATTACATCATCAATGCCCAGATCGAGCTGAAGGACCTGAAGAACGCGAAGGCCAACATCAGCTACATGCGGGAACTGCCTTCACGCCAGGGATTCACCGGGCAGAACATCGAAACACAAGTCTTCGTGGCCAGTTTCCTCAGCGAACTCCGGTTGCTGGATCGAGCTGGGGAACACGAGAAGGCCATCGCGCTGACGCCGAGCATCATCGCCGGTATGGAGGACCTCGGGGAACGCTTACACAAGGAGCAGGAGCTCGAGTTCTACTATACGCTCGCTTGTGTCCACTTCGGCGGAGGGGAGATGAACAAGGCGCTCTTCTGGCTGAACAAGGTGTTGAATGACAATGAGCCCACCTTGCGACAGGATATCTTCACCTATGCGCGCTTGTTCAACCTTGTGGTGCACTACGAGTTGGGCAACTACGATCTACTGGAGTACATCGTTCGTTCCACGCAGCGCTTCTTGAGCAAGCGTCACCGTGCCGATGGGATGGAGACCGTGCTGATGGAGCACATCAAGAAGCTGGCCCGTACCGGTGATCCTTCAGCCAAGCGCGAACTATTCCGCTCGATGCTCGCGAAGTTCCAACCCTTGTTGCAGGACCCGAACGAAAGCCTCGTATTGAAGTACTTCGACGTGATGTCGTGGGTGAATGCCCACATCGAGGGAGTGCCTTTCAGTACGGTGGTACGGCGGGGCACGGCTTGAACGATCAGGGCCTGGAGGTTCCAGAAGCCAGTTCTGCCACGCCTGTCACGGTGAATTCCGTTCGACGGTTCGCCTGGTGGTCCTCCTCGGTGCATTTCACGCCGTTGCGGCACTTGTTCACGAGTTTCTCCTCGCCATAGCCCTTCGCCTTGATACGATCAGGGTTCACGCCCGCTTGGATCAAGTAGTTCACAGCGGCATTGGCACGGGCATCGGAAAGCACGAGGTTGTACAGGTCGCCACCGCGGCTGTCGGTGTGTGATCCGAGCTCGAAGCTCATGTTCGGATTGTCCATGAAGATGCGGGCGAGTTTGTTCAGCTCTGCCGCTGCATCCGGTCGGATGTCCCACTTATCGTAGTCGTAGTAGATGTTGTTGATGGCGATGGCTTCACCGATGCGCAAGGCGTTCATGTGGAATCGCGTCGAGATCGTGTCGCTTCGGGTGAGCCCTTTGGTACTGACGATCGACGTGCTGGTGAGCAGGTCCTCACGGTTGCTGCGGAGGTTGTAGTCCGTGTTGGCTTTCAGTTCGAAGTTGAATTTGCCATCAGGACCAGTGAGCATGGAGGCGTCTTCACCCGTCAATAGGTCGGTCAGGGTCACTTCCACACCGGGCAAGAATCCATCCTCTTCGTCCATCACGATACCCTCCAGGTAGAAAAGCGGTTCGTTCACGGTGAAGGCGTAGATCTGATCGATACCGCTACGGTCGCTGCTGAGATAGCCTGCTTTACCAGTGCTGTCGAGGACGAAGTGGAAATCGTCCTTCGGCGTGTTGATGGGTGCGTTCAGGTTGATCGGTTCTTTCCAACCGCCGTTCGCCTCTTGGGTTTCGAAGATGTCGAGTCCGCCCATGTTCAGATGGCCCGAGCTGGAGAAATGCAACGTGCTCCCATTCACCATGGGGAACACCTCGGTGCCAGGGGTATTGATCATGGCGCCCAAGTTCTCGGGCTCGGACCAGCCAGTTCCATTATCCCTGCAGCGCCAGATATCGGATCCGCCGAGGCCACCGGGCCGATCGGAGGCGAAGTACAGCGTCTTGCCATCGGCGCTCAGAGCCGGATGCCCCGTGGACCACTGGTCACTGTTGTAAGCGAACGCGTGGAGGTCACCCCATTTGCCGGTGCTGTCGCGCGTGGCTCGGAAGAGCATGAGGTGGCTGGTGTTCCGCTCATCCTTCTGGATCTTGCGCTGCACATAGTTGCTGCGGGTGAAGTAGAGGGTGCGGCCGTCGGGGCTCAGGGCGGCAGGGCCATCATGGTAGAGGCCGTTCACCGTTCCAGGTAGTGGTTCTGCCGGTAGCCATGTGACCTCGGTCTTGGAAGTGGTATGGTACAGGTCGATGAACGAGCGGTTGTTCCATGGATTGGCGTTGTGATCCTCCAGTTCTTTTTCACCGGCGAACAGAAGCCCGTTCTTGTAGGGCACCCCGCAGAAAGCCGTGGAGACCCCGGGAATGGTGAGCCGGTTCACGAAGAAGCGCGTGGAATCCTTGTAGAAAAGGGAGTGGTAACCCTGGGTGGATTCGAAAAGGTCCAGGGCGTAGGTGTTCTCCGGTGTTTGCTGAAGGACGCGCAGGAACATGTCCGCTGCATCATCCGGCTCACCGATCGCGAGCAGCACCTCTCCGAAGTGGAGCGCGGTATCGCCGGAGAGGGGATGAGCGGCATACAAGCGCTCGTAGTGGGCCATGGCTTGCGGCCAGGCGTTGTGTCGACGATAGGCATCGGCCAGGCGGGCGCGTGCGTTGCGGTCCTCCTTTTTCGTGAGCACCTGTTCGTAGAGCCGCTCCGCTTTGGGGTACTGCATCAGATCATAAGCTTCATCCGCCCGCTGCAGACGGATGGAGGTGCAAGCCGAGAGCAGGACCGACGCGGCCAGAATGATCGATATGCGTTCACGCTTGACCATCAGAAATAGCGAGGTGTCTTGATACGGATGGGTTCTTTTCCGAAGTCCAGGCCGAGCATCACTTCATGGCTGCCGTTGGTGTAGTTGCGCAGCTGGGATGTCGTCATGTCATAGGCGTAGCCGATCCGCAGCATCGGGTTGATCTGGTATTCCAGCATGCCCACCACGGCATCGCCTGTGCGGTATCCGAGGCCGAACCAGATGCGCTCACGGTACAGTACGTTGCAGTTCACATCCGCCTCCAAGGGGGCGGCCTCAGTGTACCGGATCATCGTGCTGGGTTTGATGTCGAATGATTCGTTCAGCGTGAACACATGACCTGCGTTCACATAGAAGTGCTGGGTGAAGTAGTCGTCGATGACGCCTGTGGCGTTCATGGCGATCTCCTTGTCAGCGGCGTAGATGGTAGGGACCGCCAAGCCTACGTAGGACCGCGTGTCGTACCAGTAAAGGCCGAAACCGAACTTCCCGACCGGTTTGTTCGCGATGTCGCCTTGGAACACCTGGTCGTTCGCATCCCAGTAGTTGAGTTCGCTCAAACGGGCGGAATAGATCGAAAGACCTGCACGCATGCCGAAAGCGAGCTTGCTGGTGGGCGAAAGGCGCAGATGATACGCGTAATGCGCGGCGATGTCGAGATCGCGGCTTACGCCGATCTGGTCGTGTACGATGGAAAGGCCGGCGCCCATCTTGCCTTTCATGAGCGGGGCGTCCACGGCCATCATGCTGGTGCGCGGGGCACCTTCTACCTTGAGCCATTGGCTGCGGTGGAGCAGGCTGCTGCTCATGTAAGCATGGCTGCCAGCGTAGGCCGGGTTCAAGAAGAGTTGGTTGAACATGTACTGGCTCACCATCACCTCCTGTTGGGCGAAGAGCTTCGCGCAACCGAGCACGGCCAATACCAAGGTCAAGCAATGACGTATGGTCTTCATCGTTCGGAGGTTAGGGTTCAGCGGCGCAGGTCTACGAACCCTTGGAGGGTGCGTGTTCCGTCGTTTATACTCAATATCACGAAGTAGGTTCCATTCGGGAGCTGATCGCCCTGGCTGTTCTCGCCGCCCCACTGGTTCTTGTAGTTGGGTTGTTCGAACACCACATTTCCCCAGCGGTTCAGTACGGTGAGCATGTTGCTGGGGTAGCCTTCGATCCCACGGATCACGAAGCGTTCATTGTCGCGGTCACCATTGGGGCTGAATGCGTTGGGCATTTCCAGGTCGGTGGGCTGGGTCAACTCTACGGTCAGGATGGCCGAACAACCATTCGCATCGGTGACTTCCAGGGTGTAGACCCCTGCCGGCAGTCCGCTGATGCTTTCGGTGTCGGCTCCGTTGGACCAACTGAAGGTGTACGGTGCAGTACCACCGCTGACCGCCGTGGTGATGCTTCCATCCTCGGCACCATAGGCGCTCACATTGTAGCCTTCCGCATGGCTGGAAAGGAGGGGGTCGAAGGCGATGGTCGTGGGCTCCAGCAAGGCATAGTTCGCGGTGAACGTGCAACCTGCGGCATCGGTAATGGTGACCGAGTAGCTACCTCCTGCTATGCCTGTAAGGTCCTCGCTGGTCGCGCCATTGTTCCAGGCGAAGGAGAACGGTGCTGTGCCGCTCGAAACCGTGAGATCGATGGCTGCGGAAGCATCGCCATGGCAGTTGTTGTCGGTGGTCGTCGCTGTGGCCTCTACTGCGGGCGAGCCGCTCACGGTGGCTTGGGCGGTCACCGTGCAGCCGTTGATGTCGGTCACGACCACGAGGAAAGTCCCTGGGCTCAGGTCGCTCAGATCCTCGGTATTGGCTCCGTTGTCCCAGTTGAACTGGAACGGTGCACTACCACCGCTCACCGTCAAGTCAACGCTGCCGTTGCCGCTGGAGCACGCCGCCGAAGTGGCCGCTGCGTTCGCGGAAAGGGTTATCGGTGCGTTCAAGGTGGTGCAGCTTTGGGCCACGCATCCGTTGGCATCGGTTACCTGCACGCAATAGGTGCCAGCGCCAAGACCATTGATCATCGGTGCCGTGGAGGTGAAGCCGTTGGGGCCGCTCCAAGCGTAGTTGAATGGCTGTGCTCCGCCGGTGGTCACGATCTCGATGGATCCGTCCGTCGCCGTGGCACAGGAGATCGGCGTGCCACTGGGGAAGGTGGATGTGTTGAGCGTGCTGGTGATGGGGTCGGGTGCGATGATGTCGACCACTTCAGTAGCCACACATCCGTTCATGTCGGTCACGGTCGCCGTGTAGATGCCATCACCCAGGCCGCTGAGATCCTCGTCCGTCGAGGAGAATCCGTTCGGGCCAGACCAGCTGAGCATGTAGCCGCCGTTGCCTCCGGCGATAGCCAGGTCGATGGCGCCATCGCTGCTGCCGTTGCAGGTGGTTCCGAAACCATTGTACACGGTGGTGGATGTGGTCAGGTACAGCGCCGTGTCAGGCTGTGTCAACGTGACCGTTGTGGCGAAACTGCACTGGTTGGCATCGGTCACGACGAGCTCGTAGTTGTAGAAACCAGCGGGTAAGCCGGAGACGTCCTCGGTCTGGAACTCGATACCGTCCGGTCCACGCCAGCTAACGACATAAGGCCCCGTACCGCCGGAGATCGTAGCGTCGATGGAGCCGTCACTGGCGCCGTAGCAACTGACGTTGGTGCCGCTCGGGTACACGGACACGGTGAGTTCCGCATCCACGCCATTGAGCGGTTCGGTAAGCGTGATCGTGGTGTC
>JAEUTC010000056.1 GCA_016787985.1 Flavobacteriales bacterium
CTCAGCACCTTGGTGCGCGAACTTCAGAAGGACATGGCCGATGTGAAAGGCGACGAGGCTGATGGTTGCCGTACGGTCCCCATCGTTTGGGGCTTGAAATGGGCGCGCGCCATCAGTTTGCTCTACATCGGCATCATCATCATGCTGTTGCTCTTCCTACGGTCGCAGTTCTTGCGCGACCCCCTTTCCTATTGGTACGTAGGCATCGCGGTGATCGGTCCGCTGCTGCTCTCTGCGGGGTTCACTTACCAGGCCCATACGCGTGAAGAGTTCGTGCGTGCCGGTGTGGTCATGAAAGCCGCCATGATCATGGCCATCGGCTATGCGGTGCTCATTCGCTTCATTCCATGAATTTGAACTGGCGTTTGATCCTGGCCTCTGCTTCGCCCCGCAGGCGACAACTTCTTCTGGGTCTTGACCTGCCTGTGGAAGTGACGAGCACCGATGTGGACGAAACACCGCCGGCCGACATGCCCATCGCGGAGGTCGCCGAACACCTCGCGTGGAAAAAAGCCGCTGCCTACACGGGTCAGTTGGCACCCGATCAGGTCTTGATCACGGCGGATACCACGGTGATCGTGGACGAGCATCTCTTGAACAAACCAGCAGATCCCGCTGAAGCGCGCGCCATGTTGACCCTGCTCGCTGGTCGCACGCACCAAGTGGTCACCGGCGTGTGCATGCGCACGGCGGACCGCACCATCGGCTTCTCCGACATCGCGGAGGTGACCTTCGCGCCGTTGAGCCCGGAAGAGATCGCCTACTACGTGGAGCGCCATGCCCCATTCGACAAAGCCGGGTCTTACGGGGTGCAGGATTGGATCGGCTATGCAGCGGTGGAACGTATCGAAGGCAGCTTCTACACGGTCATGGGTCTACCCCTGCACCGCGTGTACCGCACGTTGAAGGAATTGGCTGCAGCGCATCAGAGGAAATGATGTGACCTTTGTGTGCCGGCACGTCCAAACGACGAACCAAGAAACCAACCATGATGCGCAACTCACTTCTGCTCTCCAGCGCACTGCTGCTGACCCTTCACACCACCGCCCAGACCACCAAGGAGGGATTCAACCTGATGTGGAGCAACACGCTCACCGTGGTGCCCGATACGTTGGTGAACGGCACCCACAAGCTACCCGCACATACCATCACCATCCATGAGAGCGATGGCAACAAGGCGCTTGACCTGTGGAAGGTCGACTATAAGGCCGTGAGCCAATCCATCACGGGCTCGAAACCAACGAAAGCCATCGGCGTGATGCAGACAGCCGTTTCGGGAACACCGATGCTCGTGCTGGCGACCAGCGCCACCGACAAGAAGGCCGGTATCGGTAGGCTTACGGTAGCCTTCGCGAAGAACGACAGCGTGGCCATCGATGAACAGGAGGCCGCTGCCAGGGTGATGCAGGAGATGGCCGTGAAGTACAACAAAGCCGTGGTGCAGGAACAGATCCTGGCCAAGGAGAAGAGCTTGGAGAAAGCGGCGGATAAGGCGGAAAGCGCCCAAGCCGATGCCGCGAAGTTGGATCAGAAAAGCGCGAAAGCGAACAGCGACCTGAAGAAGATCAAGGCCAAACAAGGCAAGATCCAGGCGAACAACGCCAAACTGAGCGGCGAGATCGCCGGGCTGGAGAAGAAGTTCCAGATGACGAACAATCCGAAGGACCTCGAGAAACTCGCCAAGCTGCGTTCCAAGCTGACCAAGGGCGAATCGGAGCTCGCCAAACTGATGGGCAGCGAAGCGAAGCTGCAAGGCAACTTGAACAAGATCGAAGGGGAAAAACCAGATGCCGCCAAAGAAGAGGCCGAACGCCTCCAGAGCCGGGAAGAGATCTTGAAGGAAGTGGAGCAGTTGAAACGGAAGCTCAACGACATCCGCTGATCCCAGGTCCAAGACCGATGAAAGCCCGGCCATGTGCCGGGTTTTCTTTTGGCGAACCGCTCAACGCAACAAGGTCACATGTCCCTGCCGCTCCTGAAGCTTGCCCTCTCGATCCTTCACTGACACTTGCCAGGCATACACCCCAGGGGCGATGCCGGTGCCATCCCAACCGCGATAGGCGTCGTCGCTCGAGTGGACCACACGCCCCCAACGATCGAAGACCGTGAGTCGGAAGGCATCGGGGTCGGCCACGGAGGTGATCACCTCGAAAACGTCGTTGATGCGGTCATCGTTCGGCGTGAAACAATTCGGCGCGTAAACGGCGAAGGCATCCTCCACGCAGACCTCCACCGAACTGGACGCTGTGCACCCACCAGCATTCAACACGTCCAAGGTCACCGTGTAGCAACCCACATCGGGATAGGTGAAGGAGACCTCCGGCCCATCCACCGGCTCATTGCCGATCGTACCCGGATCCCACGACCAACTGGTGATACCGGACCCGGTGCTGGTGAAGGAGAACACCGGATCATCGACCAGTGCCACGGCAGGTTGCACACTGATGCTGGGGTCAGGTGATGGTGACACCGTGATGATGTCTTCCAGCGTCAAAGTACCGACACAACCTTCGGCCGTCGTCACGGTCAATGTCACGCCAAAGGAGCCGGCGCTGGTGAAGCAATATTCGGGCTCGGCGGCGTCACCCGCAGAGCCACCATCACCGAAGGACCACGTGCGCTCACCTTCAACCGGGCTCTCATCCGAGAAGGTCACACAGAGCGGGGCACAGCCACTGTCGATATCCCACGAGAACGCAGGGACCACGGCATCCGTCACCACCACCGTGATGGCGCCTGGTGCGCTGGTGCAACCGTTGGCGTCGGTGGCGACCACTTCGACGACCGTGGTCGTGCTCGGTGCCACTATCGGCCCGAAAGGCGACCATGCGAATCCGTATCCACCAGCACCGCCGCTCGCGGTGGCTACGAGTGTGGTGCTCGCGCCTTCGCAGATCGTCACCTCATCAGCGACGTCCACAAGCACCTCCGTGGGTTCTCCGATGACCACCTCCACCTCGGCGGAACATCCTGCATCGTCATCCACAGTGCAGGTGTAGGTGCCCGCAGGAAGATCGATCGCTGAGGCTGCGTTCCCGCCGGTCGGTGACCAGGTGTACGTGAACACTCCGGACCCACCCGTTGCGGTCACCACAGCGCTGCCATCGGCCAGTCCGTTGCAGGATACATCCTCATGGGTCGCGGTGGCTGTGATCGTCGTGGCGTCGTTCACCACCGTGGCATCCCCTTGCACGGGACACATGTTCGGTGCTTGTACCAGCACGGTGTACGTACCCGCCGCGAGTCCATCGATCGTTTGCGTGGAAGCCCCGCCGGGGTCCCAGTCATAGGTGAAGGGCCCTGTAGCACCGGTGATGTTCGCGGTCACGGAGCCGCTGTTGGGCACGCAGCCCACATCCGTGATGTCGAAATCGAGTTCCGCGATACGGACGATACGCTCCACGGTAACGGGCGCACTGCACGAACTGGTCATGGTGAAGGTCACCGTGTACTCTCCGGGTCCATCGTAGGTATGGGAGGCGTTCACCCCAGTGGCCGTATTCGCAGCGCCCGATGCGGGATCACCGAAATTCCACGTACCATCCTCCACACAACCGGCATTGCCCGTGGCGTTGAAGTTGATGGTATTACCAGCGCAGGTGAAGTTGAACGCGGGCGTCAGCGGTGGTGCTTCGCCTATGTAGAGGTCATCGATCGCCACGCCATCGAAGGTGTTGCAAATGGTACCTGCACCGAAGATGAAGCGGAATTTCACGGGCGCATTCGTCGGCAGATCGATCAGGCAATGCGCTGCCGTCACGTAGCCATCGCTACCACCACCAGTGGCGCAACCTCCGGTGGTGCTGGTGCCGCTCCAGCCATGGCGCGGACTGGCCAGGTTCAACGCGGTGATGTTGGTGCTGTTGAACCAATTCAGCGTATGGCAGTCGGCGGGATCGTTCACGTTGCCCACGTTGATCCATGTGGTGCCACCGTTGGGGGAGTACTGAAGGCCCAGGCCATCATAGTTCGGCTCGGTCTCCCACCAGATGCTGAAGCTGATCCACGGGTAGGTCAATCCCGAGATATCGAAACACGGTGTCTCCAACCAGCTTTGTTGGCCATTGGCGTAGAAGCTGCCCGTGAGGCCGCCGACGCACCAGGCATTGGTACCGCTCGCAGCTCCGTTCACCGTGGGATGCGCGGGTGTACCGAAAGCCCAGTCGCTATTGGTGCCACCAGCGGTCCAACCAGGGCCTGCTTCCAGATCCTCGGTGTATGGAAATGTAGTGATGGTGGTGAGGCACTGGGACGAACCGGTGTGTTGGCACAACAGGAAAACACCGACGAGAAGGCTTGAGAGCGTTGGGTGATGTGCCTTCCTTGCGTTCATGCGCTCATACGTCGCACCGCTCAGCGCACGACGGTGATATGGCCCGAAAGGTCATGGGTCACACCATCGGTTCCCTGCGCGGTGAGCGTGTAGAAATAGGTTCCATCGGGGACCACGTTGCCGCTCATGGAGCGCGCGTCCCAGACCTCACCGACCCGTTTCAACTCATTCACTTTTTGACCCCATCGGTTGTAGATGAACACCTCTACGGAAACGATGTTCACGGCTTGTAGGGCGAGAACATCGTTCACCCGATCGCCGTTCGGGGTGAACACGTTGGGGATGGTGATCACACTGGCGGTCCCGGGTCCTGGGGCGATCACAGTGATCAGCTGATCCGCCTCGGCCACGCAATCATCCGCAGTGGTCACCAACGTGACCAAGTAAGTACCCGGTTCCGTGAAGGTGAAGCTAGGCGAGGTGGTCGTACTCGTTCCTTCGCCGTCAAAGTCCCATGCGCTCGCAGCCGCTTGCGCACTGATATTGGTGAACTGCACCGTGAGTGGGGCTGTTCCACTCGTTGGAGAGGCGGTGAACGAGGCCGTCAATGGGGAGAGCGTCACCTGCTGCGCATCGGAATCCGTGCCGCACGCATTGGTGGCCGTGGCGACATAGAGACCAGCGGTAGTGACGGTGAGCGAGGTGCTTATGGATCCGGTGTTCCATGTCACCGTAGCGTTACTGCTGGCGGTGAGAACGAGTTGCTCGCCGGGGCACAGCGTTCCGCCGCCACTGACGGTCACCGTCGGTGCCGGGCTCTGTCCCACCGTCACCGTCGCGTCATCCGAACCGCAGGCGTTGGTACCCGTTACGGTGATGGCGCCCGGCGTGGAAACGGTGATGGACGATCCTGATGCACCGGTGCTCCACACATAGGTATCGGCACCTGATGCGGAAAGCGTGGTGGAAGCACCGTCACAGATGGAAAGCACACCGGTGATGGCCACTGTTGGACCAGGGCTTTCGGTGACCGTGAACGAGGCAGAGCTGGACCCACAACTATTGGTAGCGGTGGCCGAGTAGGTGCCTGCTGCGGTCACGGTGATGGAAGGTGTGGTCGCACCCGTACTCCACACCAAGGACCCGTTGGTGGTGGCGGTGAGGGTGGCAGGACTTCCTGCACAAACGGAAGCAGGACCAGCGATCGATACGGAAGGAGCGACACCCTGCGAAACCGTGACCGACTCCGTGGAGGAACCACAGGCGTTGCTACCAGTGACGGAGTACGAACCGGTGGACGACACGGTGATGCTCGGCGTGAGTTCGCCTGTGCTCCAGAGGTAGTTCGTAGCGCCGTTCGCGGTAAGGACCGTGCTCTCGCCCGGGCACAAGGCCGTGTTGCCCGTGATGGTGACAACCACGCCAGTGCCGAAAGTCACTTCCACCGCAGCCTCACCCGTGCCGCAGACGTCCGTGCCTGTTACCGTGTAGGTACCTGGAGTGGAGACGGTGATGGAAGCCGAACCTTCCCCGCTGGACCAGCTGTAGGCATCGGCCCCGCTCGCGGTGAGTTGGACATCTTCGCCGGGGCAGATCGCCAGTGGACCGTCGGCGGTGATGGTGATCGTGGGGCCGGATCCGGAAGGCACGTTCACACTGCCGCAGATCGGATCAGCACAATCGGTCTGTGCGCACAGCGTGAGCGTCACCGTGCCCACATCACCCGAGCCTGCGGTGTACGTCGTCACCAACGCAGTGGGGTCACCGAAGGTGCCGGTGCCTCCGCTCCATTGCACGCTGGTGAACGTACCGCCGATCACTTCGGCACTGATGTCCACAGTTCCAGTTCCCCCGCACAATTGTCCAATGGCCTCCGCTTCCACAAAAAGTGGCGAGAAAGGTGCCTGGCAACCGTAGTTCACGTAGCCGACCACCGGAACGCCGGGCCAGGAGAACTCAGCCGTACCCCCGTTGCTTTCGCCGGACTGACCGCCGTAGGAGCCCACATCGTTCACCAGCAGCTCGCACACATACGTCGCAGTATCGCTACAGCCGCTCGCGTTGTGGAAGAGGATCAAGGTGCGTTGGGTATTCCCCACGGGTGGCGTAGGGCTGATGGGCTGGCCAGCCACGGTACTGTTCGCGAAATGGCCGCTCGTATTGCCGGCGTCCTGGAAGACGATGTAGAGCGTATCGGTCAACGCAGCGAACGAATTGCCGGCCACGCACATCTCCGTGCTTGTCACGAGTAGCACACTAGCACCAGCAGGGATGATCCCACCCGAGGGCTCGATCAACAGGCCGCAGCTCACGATGGTGGCGTTCAGTTGGCTGGTGATGGAGGCCGTAGTGGGGTTCTGCACCAAGCCACGCCAGATACCATTCGGCCAATCAGCCTCCAAGTCGCCGATGGCGATGGGGTCCGGACCTACCCGGAAACGGACCATTTCGTTCTGGCCCTCGGAGCTACCTGCGCAAATGGCGGTCGGGTTGCAAGCATCCACCAGGATACTCTCTATCTCCAGGCATTTGGTGGGGACCTGGGCGTGTGCTTGACCGACGAAGAGGGCCACCACGAGCGACAACAACGCGCGCATCAGGACCCGGGACATCATGCTCATCTCTTCTTGGGGACGTGAAAGGGGCCGCAAAGGTCGCTCGATCCGGGGTTGGAAATGTGAAAAGATCGTTATCCACCGGGTGTTGCCGGTCGATCGGGCCCTACCCTTCCTTGGCCCTCTCCCAATACGCATCCATCTCGGCCAGCGTCATCTCCCCCAGCACCTTCCCATCCTTGTGGCTCTCCCGTTCGAGGTACTGGAAGCGTTGGATGAACTTGCGGTTGGTGCGTTCCAGCGCCTCATCGGGGTCGATGCCCAGGAAGCGGGCGTAGTTCACCAAGCTGAAGAGCACATCACCGAGTTCTTCGGCCTGTTTAGGGCTATTTGCGTCCACCTCGTGCTTCAGTTCATCCAGTTCCTCGTGCACCTTGGCCCATACCTGATCGCGGTGTTCCCAGTCAAAACCCACGCCCCGCGCCTTGTCTTGGATCCGGATCGCTTTCACCAAGCTGGGCAGCCCACGGGGTACACCCTCCAACACGCTCGGCGCTTTACCGGAAGCTCCCTGCGCCGCCTTTTCCGCGAGTTTGATCTTCTCCCAGTTGGCCTTCACCTCCTCCTCACCGGTCACCTTCACTTCACCGTAGATGTGCGGATGCCGATGGATGAGTTTCTCGCAGATCCCGTTCAAGACCTCCGTGATGTCGAAGGCCCCTTTCTCCTGGCCGATCTTGGCGTAGAACACCATGTGCAGGAGTAGGTCACCCAGCTCCTTCTTCACCTCTTGCAGGTCGTCCTTCAGGATGGCATCACCCAGCTCGTAGGTCTCCTCGATGGTGAGCGGGCGCAGCGTCTCCATGGTCTGTTTGCGGTCCCACGGGCATTCGGCCCGGAGGGTATCCATGATGTCCAACAGGCGTAGGAAGGCGGTGGCACGAGCATCCATGGCCGAAAGGTAGCCGCCCATGGGAAGATGGATGAAGGAACATGTCGTAAGTATGGAAGAACCACGTGCAGGCCCCGATAACGATCCCCGCTTCAATACCTTGCGCCCATGCCGACAAAGCGGGTGTATTTCTTCGGTCGCAACGCCGCCATGATGGCGCTGGTGGACCAGCAATTGAAAGCGGTGGGTATCAACGCCGTGGGGCACATGGATGAACAGGCCTTGCTGGCGGACCTGGCCAAGGGCGATGCCAAGTTGTTGGTGATCGGCGGTGGCGTGGAAGACGACGCGCGCGAACGCCTCCGCGCGGCGAGCCAGCGTTTGGACCTGCTGGTGTTGGAGCATTTCGGAGGCCCGGCACAATTGGTGGACAACATCAGCGGTGTGCTGGGTTGAGGCCGCATACTTCACTGGAAAAGCCCCCGTTATCTTAGCCGACCTATCGCATGCGGCACGTCCTGCTGACCTTTCTCCTCCTGCACAGCGTGTGGACGTTGGCCCAGAGCACCGGAACCGTGCGCGGCACCGTGCGCGACGAATACGGCAACACCTTGCCGCGTGCCAACGTCACCATCGCCGGCACCACCATGGGCGTGGCCTGCGATGACCAGGGCCGTTACTCCATCGATGTCCCAGCGGATGAAGCCATCGTGTTGCGCTGGAGCTATTCGGGCATTCCGCCTTTCGAAGAACGCATCACCGTGGGCGCTGGCCAGCTCTTGATCCGCGATGTGAAGTTGAACGTGACCACTTTGAACACCGCCATCATCCGGGGCACGCAACGCGATCGCGAAGAGGGCATGGAGTCGCTGGATCCCCGGGTAACGCGCTTCGTGCCCAGCGTGCAAGGTGGTGTGGAAGCCTTGCTGCAAGGGCAGCTGGGGTACTCCACCCGCAACGAGCTGAGCGCCGGCTACAACATCCGTGGGGGCAACTTCGATGAGAACCTGGTGTACGTGAACGACATCGAAGTGTACCGGCCATTCCTGGCACGGGCGGGCCAGCAGGAAGGGCTCAGCTTTCCGAACCCGGACATGATCGAGCGCATCCAGTTCAGTCCTGGCGGCTTCGAGGCGCGCTACGGCGACAAGATGAGCAGCGTGCTGGACATCACCTACAAGCGCCCCAAGAAGTTCGCGGGCAGCGCCATGGCCAGCTTGCTCGGTGGTGCGGTACACTTGGAGAACACCATGCTCGGCCGGCGACTGCGCCAGGTCACCGGCATCCGCTACCGCACCAACACACTCGTGCTCAACGGGCTCGACACCAAAGGCCAGTACCGCCCCACGTACACGGACATCCAGAGCTACTGGACCTACGACCTCACCGACAAGGTGGAGCTGGGCTTCCTCGGCCTCTACTCCAGCAACAAATTCGGCGTGGTGCCCGAGAACCGCGAAACGGAATACGGCAGCTTCAACCAGGCACTGCGGTTCACGGCTTTCTTCGAGGGACAGGAAGTCACCCGCTTCGAAACACTGTTCGGTGCCCTCAACGTGAACATCCAGGCCAACAAGACCACGCGCTTGAAGTTCACCGCCAGCGCCTTCAACACCGTGGAGAGCGAACGCTTCGATGTGTTGAGCGAATACTACCTGGACGAACTCGAACGCGACCCCAACAGCAGTCGGTACGGCGAGGTGAAGCAGAACCTCGGCATCGGCCGCTCGCTGGAGCATGCCCGCAACGATTTGGACGCCACGGTGCTCACCTTCGCCCACAAAGGCTACCGGCAATTGGCACGCAGCTACCTGCAATGGGGTGCCGATGTGCGCAGCGAGGTCATCAACGACAAGCTCAGCGAGTGGACCGTGATCGACTCGGCGGATTTCAGCATACCCCTGAACCGGGGCGAGGACCTAGAGCTGAACTACGTGTTGAAGAGCCGGTTGAACATGGAAAGCGTGCGCGCCAGTGCCTACGTGCAGAACACATGGCGGTGGGATCGCGGCAATGACAAATGGTACACCTTGATCGCCGGTGCACGCGCTCAACACTGGACCTACAATGGCCAAACTGTGGGCAGCCCGCGGGTGCGTTTCACCTACCACCCGGGGTGGAAGAAAGTAAATGACGAAGGCGACACGCTCGACGTGGACTACAGCTTCTGGGCCGCTGCGGGCTTGTATTACCAACCGCCCTTCTACCGCGAGGTGCGCAACTTCGAAGGGCAGCTGAACCCTGACATCCGGGCGCAGCGCAGCATCCACTACGTGTTGGGCATGGACCGGCGCTTCACCATCTGGAAACGCCCGTTCAAGTTCACGGCGGAAGCGTATTACAAGCAGATGGACGATCTGATCCCCTACGAATTGGACAACGTGCGGATCCGCTACTACGGCCAGAACCTAGCCAAAGGCTTCGCCACGGGATTGGACCTGAAACTGAACGGCGAATTCATCGATGGTGTCGAAAGCTGGGTGGGTGCCAGCGTGATGAGCATCCAGGAAGACTTGTTCAATGACAGCTACACCAAGCGCTACAATGCCGATGGCGACCTGATCGTACCAGGCTTCACCTTCGATCAGGTGGCGGTCGACAGCACGGTGATCACCCCGGGATGGATCCCACGTCCCACCGACCAACGGGTGAACGTGGCCTTCTTCTTCCAGGATGAAATGCCCAGCATACCAACGTTGAAAGTCCACCTCAACGTGAACTTCGGCACCGGTGTACCCTTCGGGCCACCCAGCGCCAACCGGTACTCCGACACCTTGCGCACCACCCTCTACCGACGGGTGGACATCGGCTTCAGCAAACAACTGCTGGGCGCCAAAGGCCAGGAAAAACAAGGCTTCTTGGGCAAGATCAGCAACATGTGGGTGAGCTTGGAGGTCTTCAACCTGCTCAACATCAACAACACCATCACGCACACGTGGATCGAGAGCGTGGATGGCCGCCAGTACTCCATCCCGGACTACCTCACCCCGCGCCGTTACAACCTCAAGTTGATCGCGTGGTTCTAGCGCGCATCTCAACAATGCCCTTTCCTGCCATGTCCGTTGGTGGCGAATGAACGATCCACATGCAACTCCTCCTCAGCTTCTTCGCGGCCATCCTGTTGGTGCAGGATGCAGCACTGCCCCCTTTGAACAAGCGGATCGTGGCTTACGTGGCCAGCGTGGAGGGCAAAAAAGTGGACCGCGGTGAATGCTGGGACCTGGCCGCACAAGCACTGAACCGTGCTGGCGCGAAGTGGGATGGTTTCTACGCCTTCGGCCGCCGGGTCGATCCGGATCAGGAGACCATCCTCCCCGGCGACATCCTCCAATTCGAGGGTGTCACCATGGAACACCGCACCGACGGCGGGATGGAACAGTTCAGCTTCCTGAAACACACGGCCGTGGTCACATCGGTACATGGCCCAGGGGAGGTCACCATCGCCCACCAGAACTTCGGTCCCACGGGGAGGAAAGTGAGTTCGCTGCGCCTTCGACTGGGCGACTTGGTGAAAGGCAAGCTCCTATTCTACCGGCCCGAAGCCTGAACGCGGGCATGGCAAGGGTCGTTTCCCCTAATTTCGCCCGACCATGACGCTCCGCGCCGCACTCGCATTCCTCCCTGCCCTGCTGCTGGTAGCCTGTTCAACCAACAAATTCGTGGCCAGCACGCACCCCAACGGCAAGCCCGAGGTGGTCATCTATATGAAGGGCGAAGGCGACGAAGCCCAGAAGGTGATGGAGAAGGTGTACTACCCCAACGGCCAGTTGGAGTACGTGGGCCGCTTCGAGAACGGGGTGGAGAACGGCGAGTGGCTCTACTACTACGAGAACGGCACCAAGAAGTACCTGGAGACCTGGCAGAACGGCGTTGAGCACGGCGTACACCTGGACTATTCCCCCGACGGGCAGGTGTATCGCGAGTTGCACTACGAGAAGGGCAAACTCGTGAAGGAGGTGGACCGCTCGAAGAAGTGAGGGGTCAGTCCTTAGTTCGTGGTTGTCCGTTTTGGCAGCTGGTCCACGGAGGATAGGATCCATTCGTGCATGCTTGGAACTCCGAAACTGACATTCGCCGAGTTGATCGAACTTTGAGGGGTGCACATTATCCAGCCCTACCCGCGCCTGTTCACGGTCGTCTTCGGACTTATCGCGCTCCTGCTCTTCGTGGTGGAGCACATCAACGGGCGTTTCTGGCTGAACGACCTGCGCGTTTACTACGGTGCCGGAGAAGCACTCCTGAACGGTGAACCGCTCTACGGTGTGGCGCATGGCCTGGACAGCGGCGTGTTCAAGTACGCGCCAATGTTGGCGTTGGTGTACGCGCTCTTCGCCCTGCTGCCCTACTCCATCGTCGCCTCCATCCAATACCTGCTGATCACGTTGGCCTTCATCGATGGAGTCCGACGCATCGACCGGCTGGTGCGCGAAAACCTGCTTTCCGGCAGAACGGCAGCCTACCTCCCGCTCTTCCTCATCGCCTTGGCCAGCATCGTACACCTGCATCGCGAGCTGCATTTGGGCAACATCAACCTGATGCTGCTCTGGCTGCTCATCGTCGCGCTGGAACAGCTGCAGCGCGAACGTGCGCTGCGCGGTGGTCTCTTGCTGGGCGCTGCCATCCTGGCGAAGCCGCACTTCGTGGTGCTCTTGCCGCTTCTTGTGCTGCATGGCCGGTGGAAGTCGCTCATTACAACGTTGGGCACCCTTGGTGTGGGCGTCTTGCTACCATCTTTCATTCTGGGCTGGAGCGCCAACATCCAGGTACATGCCGCGTGGCTGGGCGAAATGTCCAAACACAACGCTGCATTGATCTACACCGGCGATGACGATTACCGCGCCGTGAACACGATCTACTCCTTCGCACATCGGGCCGCCTTGAAATACGTAATACGCAGCACGAGCGGCATGGAAGCCTACGCCCTATTGGCGCTGATCGCTGTTGCCTTCGCGGTCTTCGTGGGCTGGAACAAAAGGCGTGGCACAACGAACGCCTTCACCTTCGAGTACCTCCTGCTGGTGGCGTTGGTACCGAGCATCACCCTTACCGATACCGAACACTTCCTGCTGGCCCTCCCCTTCGTGGCCTACATCATCCATCGGCTGGTGCCGAAGGCCGAACCGCGCAGGCTGGCGCTGGTCGCCGTACCGCTCCTTTTCATGTATGGCGGCAATTTCGAGGACGCGCTCGGTTCCTTCTCCGATGTGCTCATCCACCACGGTGTGCTGGGCATCGGCAGCTTCGGGCTCATCGTGCTCAGCGCTTACCTCTGGTCACGATCGAACCAAGCGCCGTCCGATCTGTCAAACGCATAAGATGAAACAACTCTCCGCCTACGCCGCCGTGCTCCTCGCCACTTCCCTCCCGGCTCAGGAGCTCTACTTCCCGCCCTTGGTGGGCAACGCCTGGGAACTAGCGGACACCGCCGAACTCGGCTGGTGCATGGACCAGGTGCCAGCCTTGTACGACTTCCTGCAGGAAAGCAACACCAAGGCCTTCATCGTGCTCAAGGATGGCCGCATCGCCTTGGAGCAATACTTCGGCACCTTCACGCAGGACAGCAGCTGGTACTGGGCCAGTGCGGGCAAGAGCCTCACCGCCTTCATGGTGGGCATGGCCCAGCAGCAAGGGGTCTTGAACATCGAGCTGCCCAGCAACGTGTACCTGGGCCCGGGCTGGTCCAGCTGCACGCCCGAGCAAGAGGCCGCCATCACCGTGCGCGACCACCTGAGCATGACCACGGGGCTCGACGACACCAACGGCGAGTTCGATTGCACCGATCCCGAATGCCTCACCTACCTAACCGAGCCGGGCAGCCGCTGGTCGTACTACAACGCCCCGTACACCCTGCTGGATGGCGTGTTGGAAGGCGCCACCGGGCAGAACCTGAACACCTACATCTTCAGCAACCTGACCAGCAGCACGGGCATCAACGGTCTCTTCGTGCAATTGGGCTACAATAACGTCTTCTTCAGCAAAGCTCGCAGCATGGCGCGCTTCGGTTTGCTCGCGCAGAACCGCGGCACCTGGAATGGCACCCCCATCCTCCAGGACGAGGACTACTTCACCGCCATGACCACGCCCTCGCAAAGCCTGAACCCCGCTTACGGCTACCTGTGGTGGCTGAATGGCCAGCAGAACTACCTGCTGCCCGGGGTACAGATCCAGCTGCCTGGCCCCTTGATGCCCGATGCACCGAGCGACATCTACGCGGCCATGGGCAAGAACGGCCAGATCATCAACGTATCGCCCGGCACCGGCCTGGTGGTGGTGCGCATGGGAAATTTGCCCGATGGCCTCTTCGTGCCCAATGTGTACAACAACGAGATCTGGCAGCACCTGAACGCCGTGATCTGCACGCCCACCGCGGTGGAAGGCACGAAGAACGACGACGCCATCACCCTGTACCCCAACCCGGTGAAAGACCACGTGACCATCAACCTGACCGATGGAACACGTGCAGCGGACCTGCGCATCGTGGACGCCTTGGGCCGAACCATCCTCCAGCACACACTGAGCGGCACGGCGGCCGAGCTTGATCTACGCGCACTGCCCGCCGGTAGCTATAGCTGTGTGCTCACCACGGCGGAAGGCCGGTTGGTGAAGGGGTTCGTGAAGGAGTGAACCACGCTCCGGAACCATGCGTGGAAAGAACAGGCCCGCGTATTATCTTAGGTTCTGGCCATGGACGGGAAAGGCGTCAAACGGACGGTGCTGTTGGAGCATTTGGTACATGATGCCAAAGGCAACAAGGACCGCACGACGCTATTGGGCCGTAGCATGGCTGAACTGCTGAAACGCTACCTGGAACACGTAAAACCACGTGGGATGCTGTTCGAAGGCCAAGGCGGCGGAAGCTACATTGCGCGCAGCCTTCAAAAAGTCCTGGAAGCAGCTCTGCTGAAAGTGGGCATCACCAAACCCGCAAGCATGCACACCCTGCGCCATAGCTTCGCGACACACGTGTTGGAACAAGGCACCGACCTGCGCTATATTCAAGCCCTGTTAGGCCATGCCAGCAGCAAGACCACAGAAACCTGCCTACAGGCAGGCAGGTCTACACCCATGTGACCACTCATTACCTACAAGGCATCGTTAACCCCATGGACAACTTGGACACCCCCTGACGGCTCAGTCCCCAAATCATTCGCAAAACCACACCCAATTGATCCATAGTGCGAAGATGGGAGGCCGCAGACACTTCCGGTGATAAACGAAGATCTTCTTCTACCCAACGTTATAGCCAATTCTAAGAACCAACTGACGATGGATCAAGTCTTTCTAATTTCCCTATCGTTCTTTATCAGTTGCGCCCAACCTCCAAAGCAACCTGCCCAGAATTTAACGGAACCTCAGACAACCAATCATACTTCCAAAATGACTCTTCTGGAGAACGTTAAACTGGCAATCAATCCAAAATTTGAAGACTGGGTCTTATTTAAACATGGGACCTATATCATTTTTGACAATGCTGATACAATATCCGATGTTCAGGCAGAAGCCATTAGGTTAATGAAAGAATTCGGACCTGTATACGCTGGAAGTCCAGCTGGTGATTTTGGTGTGACTCATCTGAACAAGACTGAAGGCTGGGTTGTGTCTGGACATGGTTATGGGATGTACACATACGTGAATCCATCAGAGCTTGAAACGAAGTCTCCAACAGACATAGAAATTGGAACCTATGGGCGTTCGAAGCGACAGAAGGACGGAGATAATCCGGTGATAGTTCATATCAACAAGAAAAAGTAACTGGCTATAACATGCGATTGCCGCAAACCGCCCTCGTCCCGTTGCCAACTCCCGTTGAGGGGTGGTACATTTCATCCAGGAGCAAGAACAGGAAAGGCGGTCTGCGGCAAGCGCAGGACCGTTGTGCGAAACTCCTAAAGAAGCCAAGCCATGAATCTAGATAATTTCATATCCGAAACTATTAAATCACTGATTAAGGGGATTAATGATGCGAAAGTTTTTGCAAAAGAAAACGGTGCTCGAATCAATCCTGAGTTTGACAATCGCAGATCAGTAGAAAACTCCAACGCGAACGTTGTTTTCTTTAAAGGCAGAGACGGTGCCATTGGAGTGTCGACAATTGATTTTGACATTGCAGTAAGTGTGTCTAATACACAAGGATCCGAAGGAGGAGGGGGGATAAATGTATATGCGCTAAAACTTGGTGGTTCGATTAACGAGAACGAAATGAACGAAACTGTTTCAAGAATTAAGTTCAGCTTAAATATTGTACTGCCCAGTGATCCGGCTTGACAACAGAATCGGGAATTAGAATACTTGAAAGAGTGCTTCGCATAACAGCAGCTAAACGTTGAACGCCATTGCGCGCGGAGCCTCGCAACGGCGTTCAACTCCAAATGACCACCGCCAGTAGGACGCACGCGGCGTGATGGCAGGCTTCACCACCACCCTACACGAACTGCCGCACGGATCCAACGCGCCGTCCGAGCAGCCTTCCCTGCACCGCCAACCGCCGCAATTCGCCACCTTTCGGTCCCATGCTGTACGTGTTCGTCAAGTTCCTGGTACGCATCAGCACGGCCGTCTTCTTCAAGCGGATCGTTGTGGTGGGGCGCGAACGACTGCCCGCAGACGGTCCCGCCATCATCGTGGCCAACCATCCCAACACCTTGATGGACCCACTGCTCATTGCGTCCCTGATGCGGCAGCGGGTGGGCGCTGTGGCCAACGCAGGCCTGTTCAGCAACGCCTGGCTCGTGCGCTTCTTCCGCTATTTCCACGTCATCCCCATCTACCGCAAGAAGGATGTTGCGCACGGCGAGCAGCCCGATAATACCCGCGCTTTCGCCCAATGTCATGCATACCTGCAGCGGGGCGGCACCTTCCTGATCTTCCCCGAGGGCAGCAGCCATTACGAGATCAACCTGCGCGAGATCAAGACGGGCACAGCGCGCATCGCATTAAGCTATGCGGGGCCCGGCGCGCTGCACATCCACCCGATCGCGCTGGACTACTCGGACGCCATCCAGTTCCGCAGCATGGTGCGCATCACAGTGGGTAAGCCCATCCCTGTCGCGGACTACCACCTGGCCCACCCGGGCAACGAGGTCGAGGCGGTGGAGGCCTTGACCGCAGCGATCCGGAGCGCCCTGGCCAAGAAGCTCCCGTGGACCACCGACAAAGCGCAGGAAGCCTTGCTGATCAAGGCACACACCTTCCTCACCACCTACGCCGCACCCGAGGCCGACCTGCACGAGAACCCGCATCGCTCGCTCGTGCTGCGCAAGCAACTGGCGGATACGCTCCACCACCTGAGGACCACGCAGCCCATGCTGTACGCGCGCACCAGCGCACAACTGCTCGCCTTCTTCGAGGCATTGCGGGCCGATCGCATCACGCCCGGTTTCCATACCGATGCGTTCCGGCGGAAGCACTTCGCACTGCTCTGCGTGGGCTACCTCGCCGAGCTTACTGTACTAGCGCCGATATACCTCTTCGGGCTTCTCACCAACTACATCCCCTACATCCTGCCCTCGCTCCTCTTCAAAGCCTCGCGCTTGGACGTGGAATACAAGGCCCCGGTGCAGATGATCGCCGGGCTGATCATCTTCCCACTGTGTTACGGACTGCAGGCCTGGGCCTTCCACCGCCACATCGACCCGCACACGTGGACACTCGTGCTGCTACTCCTCGCCATGCCGATCGCCGGCTTCGTCGCCCTGTGGTACTGGACCGAACTGCAGCGCTTCGCCCGGCTCCTGCGCTTCCGCTTCGTGGTGCCCGCAGCGCGGAAGCACGCCATGATGCAGGAGCGCGATGCCATCCTTGCTGCCATACGGGAGGCGCGGAAGGAGGTGTAGGTGCGATCCGCAAGCGCTCCGGAAGCGAGCGGGCCATCCATTCGGCACCTCTCTGGCAGAGACGGACGCCGTTCGCTCTACAGTGTACGGGCCGCCTTCTTGGCCACCTCAGCGTGGATCGATCCGGGAGTGGACCTCGGGCAGAGCGATAAGTGGCTTCGTGAAGGCCTAGAGCGAGCGGGCTCACGATCGATCCGTGGTAACCTTGTACCATGGTCAGGAACTTGATCTTCACGCTCCTCCTTTTGGGGAGTTCCGCCAACGCACAAGAAATCCGTGGGATCGTGGTCGATGCACAGGGCCAACGACCAGCGGAATTCGTGAATGTCGGCATCAGGGGCAAGAACATCGGAACGGTCACAGACGAGCGAGGACGTTTCTCGTTGGTCGTGGACGCACAATATGACAAGGACACCGTGCTCTTCTCCATGCTCGGTTATGAAACGCAGACCGTCACCGTTTCAGACCTGCGAAAGACCGTTGAGCATGTGATCCAACTCGTACCCAAGGTGTATGAGCTGGCGGAGGCACACGTGAAGCCCAGGACATTCAAGGAGCACATCCTTGGTGTCAGGAGCACGAAGAAATGGCTGGTCGCCGGGTTCGCGGAGGATCGACTGGGGGATGAGTACGGCATTTTGATGAAAGCGAAAAAGGCCGTGTTCTTGAAGCAGCTGAACTTGAACGTGGCCCAGTGTACCTATGACACCGTGTTCTTCCGGCTCAACGTGTACGAGGTAAGGGGTGAGATGGACTTCGTGAACATCCTCCGGGAGCCGATCTACATCAAGGTTGCCAAGGCGCGGATCCAGGACAAGATCGAAATCGACCTGGGATCAAGGAACATCGTGGTGGAAGGTGATTTCGTCGTCGCGCTGGAGCACGTGAAGGATCTCGGGGAGGGTAACCTGATGTTCTGCGCCGGACTATCTGAGAAGACCTACTTCCGGAAAACCAGCCAGGGGAACTGGCAGACCTCGCCGGTCGGTATCAGCTTGAGCGTGTTGGCGGATGTGGAGAAATGACCCTAGGGTCATACCGAACCGGGACCGTGGTGCACCCGCAATAGCTTAAGAGAACCTATGCGAACTGCCGAACGCTCAACGCAATGATCCGGCAGCACTCCATCAGCTGCTCCTCGGGGATCACCAGGGGCGGTGCGAAGCGGATCACTTCTTCTTCCGACCTTCTACTGTTCGCTGCACCCGCTTCAACGTTTCCAAATAATGCTTCTCCACATCCGATGGTTCTGCAGCGAGCTGTGTTCGGTACTTGCCGTACTCCACCTCTGCTTTCGCGATGGCCTGATCATGGCTGACGGTTCCGGCACCTGAGAGGGTCTTCGCTTCCATGGCCACGATCAACCGGTCGAGCTGTGCGAGCCAGTCCTTCATGTAGGTCGGCTGGTGCTCTTGCGCCCGGAACTCGGCGGCATCGAAGTAGGCCGATACCAAGGTGTTCAGACGCCTGAGTTCCTTCTCGTCCAAGTAGTTCTTGGCCACGGCGACCTCGGCCTTCGTTGGCTGGGCACCGCTAAAGGAGAGCAGGCCCATGAAGGGTTTACCGGCATCGGCTCGGGCCGCGATCACTTCGGCGGCGGTATGACCGTGGGCCGCATAGTGCAGTTTGTTCTGGACCGTACTGAAGAACTTCCCGGTCTCGGCGCTGCGCGGATCATAGTCCACGCTGGTGGCGTAGAGATCGAGCACTTGGCGGTACAACACCTTCTCGCTGCTGCGGATGTCGCGGATACGGTCAAGGAGTTCCTTCCAATAATTGCCGCCGCCCTGCCCTTTCAGCCGGGCATCGTCCATGGTGAAGCCTTTGACGAGGTATTCGCGCAGGCGCTCGGTGGCCCAGATGCGGAAGCGCGTGGCAATGCCCGAACGCACCCGGTAACCGAGCGAAATGATCATGTCCAGGTTGTAGTGCGGGATGGACCGAGCCACTTCCCGTTGTCCTTCCAAACGAACCTGTCGGAATTCCCGACAGGTTGCCTCCTGGACCAGTTCACCTTCGGAATAGATGTTCTGGATGTGCTCGACCACGTTGGTCCTAGAGGTCTGGAGCAGGTCCGCGAGCTGCTGTTGCGTTAGCCAAACGGTCTCCCCGTCCAAGCGCACTTCCAACGCAGGCGCCCCATCGACCCGAGGGTACAGGATGATCTCGCCGGAGGGTTTCTCGTTCATGCCTGGAGCCACCGACCAATGCAAGCGGATCACACTTCTGGAGCGATCGGGCCATGGTTCGGATGAACTTCAAAAGTAGCTCGTCGGTCACAACGTAGTACGCGAACTGCCGTACGCTCAACGCGATGACCCGGCAGCACTCCATCAGTTGTTCCTCGGTGATCACCACGAACTGTAGCGGCTGGACATGGACTATCTTGGCAGGACAAGAGCACAATGGTGATATCGTACAGTGCGCTAGGATCTCTTGCATTAAGTTGGCTCCGTTACCTCACGCCACCAACGACCTGATATCCATGAACTGGCGGATCGCCCAATACCATAGGCCATGAGACCTGCGTTGCTGCTCCTCTGCATTGTCTCGTGCACGCTTGCAAGGGCGCAGGATACGCAGACCTGGGCGAGCGATCACCACCATTTCAGAGGCTCGTATAAAAGCGACCTTTTATGCAAGTGGACGCTCAGCGAGGAGCAACGCGATAGCCTGAGCACGACCAACGGCTTCGACAGGCACTACTGCGGGGCCTTCAACCTGACATTAACGGAACGAGGAGCATACACGATCCACCTGCACTGCCTGAGGAATGTGGGCGGCCTGGTCATGGAAGAGACGCACCAGTTCAGTGGCAGCTATACCGTGTCAAGCACCGGTGCGCTCCTACTGAAAGGCGAGCATCCCTTGGAAGGTGATGAGCTACACATACGGGGATCCACGCGCTGGAAGAACGGCAGCAGGTCTGTCACAGGGCGTGGTTTCCGGTACAGGTTCAACGGATCGTTCAGTTGGATATCGAAGAAGGCGCTGCACACCTTTTGCGACGGTTGCAGTCTTGACCCGACCGATCAATGACGGATGGGCCTTGGAGGCCGGTACGCCATACGTAACAAGGATGATCGGTACCGTAACTCCTACGCGAACTGCCTTACGCTCAAAGCGATGTTCAGGGAGCATTCCGTCCAAGTCCACCCATATACCCATTGTTGCCTATATTGGTACCCATATCATCGGGAATAGATCACATGAAGACCACGATCGAACTACCGCAGGCCCTCTTCGACAAGGCCAAGCGCCACGCGCGCAAGCACAAGACCACGTTGAAAGCATTGATCGAGCAAGGCCTGCGGCAAGTACTCGCCACCAAAGCAGATGCAGCGACCTTCAACCTGCGTGATGGCAGCGTGAACGGCAAGGGATTGAATCCCGAGTTCCGTGACACGAGTTGGGAGCAGTTGCGTGATGCCATCTACCCTGGTCAAGGCGCATGATCGCGGTGGATACCAACATCCTGGTCTACGCCCATCGGCGGGATTCCCCATTCCACAAAGCCGCTCGCGAAGCGATAAAGAGGCTGGCTGAAGGCAACGCGATGTGGGCAATACCCTGGCCGTGCGTGCACGAGTTCTACGGGATCGTCACGCATCCGCGCATCTACGTGCCACCCAGCACACCCGCACAGGCGATCGCGCAAATAGACAGTTGGCTGGAGTCGCCCACCGTGCAACTGCTGAATGAGAATGGATCGTACTGGTCCGAGTTGCGCGAGCTATTGATGAAGGCCAAGGTGCAAGGCCCCATGGTCCATGATGCACGGATCGCGGCGCTTTGCCTGAGCCACGGAGCGCACGAACTCTGGTCCGCCGATCGCGACTTCAGCCGCTTCCCAAGCCTGCGCTTGAAGAACCCGCTCGTCGACGGCTGAAGTGGCGTGCCTGACGCGAACTGCCACATGCTTGTGTGCGGTGAGCATTCAAATAGCTCGTTTTGTCGGGGGATCGAAAATTGGTCGACGAGTTGGTCTTCCTCGACGTGGTCAGGGTTTGCCGCTGTGGAATGTCCGGTTCAGCTACCGGAGCACAACAACCTACGGACAAGCTCGTTCATCATCTTGGGCCGAACGAGGAGAAAGTGGAATACAGGAAATGGATACAAGCCTTGGCCGTTACCACGGACCTGACGGCTATCGCGAGTTTGATCCACGACTATGGCATCGTGGACAGGATCAAGATCGATGGAGCCCCCCTCGAATTGACCGGACTCTTCACCCTGATGAACACCCAGTACGCAGAAGATTATTCTCACGCGGGCTTTCGGCAGATCAGGATCGGCCATACAGAAAAGGATGTCCTAGAGCTACTCGGTGAGCCGTTGAATAGAATTGGACCATACGGTGTTCACCCATGTGGGACTACTGAATGTCCTCCGGAAGGCAACTACATGTGCTTTGTATACAGCATGCCCCCGAATCTACGGAGAACGAACTACAGAGGCCGGGTGGTGATACTGGAAGGCGAGGTGGTGGTCGAGGTGGAAGCCCGCTTCAACGCGGACTAATAGCCTACGCGAACTGCCGCACGCTCAACGCGATGATCCGGCAGCACTCCATCAGCTGTTCTTCAGTGATGACCAAGGGCGGTGCGAAGCGGATGATGTCGCCGTGTAGAGGCTTGGCGAGCGGTACATTGTCGTTGAAGATGCCCGCATGGCTTGCTGGAACGTCCAAAAGGTCATTCTGCGGCCATCAGCATTGCAACAGCACGGATCATCAGGACATATGTCTTCAGCGTGGTGTAGTTTTGGGAGACTCTCAGCAGGTGTAACCATGCGGCTCGGTAAATGCCGATGGGGTCACATTTTTGATGAGCTTCTTTGCCCAAGGACATTAAGCTGGGTCCATTGCCAGAACCATCCGACCATGAGAACCATCGTGTCCATCGCATTCATCGTGTGCGCTCAGTTGATCGGAACGGCCCAG
>JAEUTC010000067.1 GCA_016787985.1 Flavobacteriales bacterium
GGTCTGCTTAACGGCTTGGCTCAACTCGTCCCAAGTCTGATCGAGTTCATTCAGGAATTTGTCGCCCACCGTGGTGAGCTTGTAGTATTTGCGCGGCGGCCCCGAGCGCGATTCCTCCCACCGGTAGGTGAGCAGGCCCGCATCCTTCAGCCGGGTGAGCAAAGGGTAGAGGGTGCCCTCCACCACGATCAGCTTCGCATCCTTCAGCTTGCTGATGATGTCCGAGGGATACAACTCACCCTGCGCCAGGATGCTGAGTATACAATACTCCAGCACGCCTTTGCGCATCTGTGCCTTGGTGTTCTCCACGTTCATGCTTCGGTCGTCCTCCGTGCCGGACGCTGGCGTTTGTCCTTACTCATAGTTCTTGACGACACAAAGATATGGGCATGGGTTGGTACTTTGCAAGACATAGTACCTTTAATTGATGAATGGTTCGTTCGGTAGGATGGATGGCGATCGGCAGCCTACGGATGTATCCCTTCCGTTACCTTTCCCGCAGAAACGACCGCCCATGCGCCGCCACCTTTGGAAGATCATACTCGCCCTGCTGCTGGTAACGGGCGTGTGGGGCTATTTCAGGTATTTCTGGGTGTTCGGGACCGGCGCGAAATCCGGCGAGCTGAACTACGTGGTCCACAAAGGCTACCTCTTCAAGACCTACGAGGGGAAGATGATCCAGACCGGGGTGCGTACCCAGGGAGGTTCGCTCCAAGGCTTGGAATTCCTGTTCTCCGTGGAAGATGAAGCCGTGGCCCAACAGCTGATGGCCCATAGCGGGAACCAGTTCAACCTGCATTACAAGGAATACAAGGGTGCGCTGCCGTGGCGTGGCAACACCAAGTTCGTGGTGGACAGCATCATCTCCATGGAAGAGGTCCACCGCTAGCCGCATCGCCAGCATGTCTTCCCGTAAGACCAAAAAATATGTTTCCCTGGGCCTGATGGGCGATCTGCGCCACGGCCTGCGGGAACTCACCACCAAGACCTCTCCGGAACATAAGGCCGGTGTATTGTTCTTCATCATCCTCGGGGCCGTGCTCAAAGGGCTTCTGCTCAACAGACCGGTCTCCATTGCGGAAGCCAACGCCTATGTGGATTTCGCCACCAAGTCCGTGGGCACCATCATTTCGGACTACTCTTTCCCGAGCAACCACATCTTCCAGACCCTGCTCATGAAGTTGAGCACCACGTTGTTCGGGGTGGGCGTGGTACAGATCCGGCTGCCGGACTACATCGCAGGGGTGCTGGCCCTTCCTCTCTTCTATGTCTTTGTCAGGGCCATGTTCAACCGGCATATCGCCATCCTGGCCTTGGTCATCGTGGCCTGCTCCGGGCCGCTCATCAGCGTGGGGGCCATGGCCGTTGGTTTCGGGGTGTGTTGGTTCTTCTTCACCCTCAGTCTCTTGCTCGGTCGCTACTTCATCAAGAGCAACGACATGAAGAGCGTGATGTTCATCGCATTAGCCAACGCGCTCGGGCTTTGGACCATACCGGCTTACGCCTATGCGGCCCTGGCCATTTTCATCTGGCTCCTGATCGCGCTGATCATGGCGTACACCAACAGCCTGCGCGAACGGCTGATCAGGCTCGTGTTCGCCTTCATCGTCTTCCTGCTCGTCGCCTTGGTCCTGTACGCACCCATCCTCAACGACCAAGGGTTCGATCAGCTCACCAACCACCATAGCCATCCCCGGCTGGATTGGAACGTGTTCGACCTGCGTCACACGGACATGTCCTTCAACCTCTGGGCCTTGGGGGTGGATGCAACGTCGGGTTGGATCACGGCTTTTGGCCTCATCGGCCTTGTCTATGCGGCCTTCGTATCCTCCAAACTCAGGGCCTTGCTCTTCTCGCTCTTCATCGCTGGGGTCACCCTCGGTCTCCTCATGCGCAGGATGGAGCCGCCCGGTGTCTGGTGCTACACCTTCTACATCTTCCACCTGAGCTCGGCCATCTCCGTCTTCTACCTGCTGAAGTTCTTGCAGGAGAAGGTGTTCCCGAATTGGGGCAAACGCTCGCGCACATTGGTGGCTTCGCTGATCCTGGCCGTGCTTTTCGGGTGGACCGGCCTTTCCTACGCCTGGTCGCGCACCAGTGGCGCACCGGAAGCCGAAGTGGTCGTGGCCATGATCGGAGAACGACTGCGCCCAGGAGATAAGTTCTACGTGCAACACCCGTGGGACGCGCCGATCGAGTTCCTGCTCCTTGCCCAAGGAGCCGATACCTCCGTTCTTGATGGACCAGTGGCGGCCGGTGGAAAGGTGATGGTGGCCGTGTCCAAACGCCCCGAACAGACCGTGGAGGCGGTATTGCGCAGCCACGGACAGGACCCCGCGCGCTGGAACGATCTGCAGATGGTGCGGGAATGGTCAGGATTGAAGATCTTCGCGGCCCCGTAGCGGCGATACTGACCGCAGCGGAGCAACCAACGAAAACCTGTGGGCCGATGATCATCGACCCCAACGCGATCCAACATGGCCGAAGAAGGACGTCAGATCATATTCAACATGGTGAAGGTGGGGAAGACCCTGCCCTCGGGTAAGAAGATCCTCAACGATATCTACCTCGGCTTCTACTACGGGGCCAAGATCGGTATCCTCGGTCTCAACGGCTCGGGTAAGTCCACCCTCATGCGCATCATCGCGGGCAAGGAAAAAGCCTTCGACGGTGACGTACACCTCAGCCCCGGCTACAGCATCGGCCACTTGGAGCAGGAGCCCGAGTTGGACGAGAGCAAGACCGTGATCGAGATCGTGCGCGAAGGCGTGCAACCCATCATGGACCTGCTGAAGGAGTACGAGGAGGTGAACAACAAGTTCGCCGACGAGGAGATCCTCAACGACCCGGACAAGATGGACAAGCTGATCGCGCGTCAGGGTGTGTTGCAGGACAAGATCGAAGCGGTGGATGCCTGGAACATCGATCAGAAGCTGAACATCGCCATGGACGCGCTGCGCTGCCCCGAACCGGACCAGAAGGTGAGCGTGCTTTCCGGTGGTGAGCGCCGCCGCGTAGCACTTTGCCGCCTGCTGCTGCAAGCACCGGACATCCTGCTCTTGGACGAACCCACCAACCACTTGGACGCCGAGAGCGTGGCCTGGTTGGAGCATCACCTCGCGGATTACAAAGGCACCGTCATCGCCATCACCCACGACCGTTACTTCCTGGACAACGTGGCCGGTTGGATCCTGGAACTGGACCGTGGCGAAGGCATTCCTTACAAAGGCAACTACACCAACTGGCTGGAGCAGAAGACCGCTCGCCTGGCCCAGGAGGAGAAGAGCGAGAGCAAGCGCCAGCGCGTGCTGAAGCAGGAATTGGAATGGGTGCGCAGCAATGCCAGTGCCCGCCGCACCAAGAGCAAGGCCCGTCTGCAGAACTACGAGAAGATGCAGAGCGAGAGCGTGAAGGAGAAGGAGGCCAAGCTGGAGATCTACATCCCCAACGGACAGCGCCTGGGCGACAAGGTGATCGAATTCAAGAACGTGACCAAAGCGTTCGGCGACCGTGTGCTTTTCGAAGACATCAGCTTTACCCTGCCGCCGGCCGGTATCGTTGGCATCATCGGACCCAACGGTGCGGGTAAGACCACCATGTTCCGCATGATCATGGGTGAGGAGAAGCCCGATGCTGGTAACGTAACCCTCGGCGAGACCGTGCAACTCGCCTACGTGGATCAAAGCCACAAGGACCTGCTGCCCGAGAAGACCGTGTGGGAGGTGCTCAGCAACGCGCAAGAGAACATGACCATCGGCGGCACGCTGGTGAACAGCCGCGCCTACCTCGCGCGCTTCAACTTCACCGGACCGGACCAGAACAAGAAGGTGGGCGTGCTCTCCGGTGGTGAACGCAACCGCCTGCACCTGGCCATGACGCTGAAGAACGGCAGCAACGTGCTCCTCTTGGACGAACCGACCAACGACCTGGACGTGAACACGCTCCGGGCTCTGGAAGAAGGTATCCAGGACTACAGCGGCTGTGCGGTCATCATCAGCCACGACCGTTGGTTCCTCGATCGTGTGTGCACCCACATCCTCGCGTTCGAGGGCGACAGTAAAGTGTACTGGTTCGAAGGCGGCTTCAGCGACTACGAAGAGAACTACAAGAAGCGGGTGGGCGATATCGTGCCACAACGCTTGAAGTACAAGAAGCTGGTGCGGGGGTAGGGCCTAAGCTTTCCCCAACGAATTCGCCCGGCCTATCCCCGGGCTTTTTCGTTTCTCCGCAACAGCCCGTAACTTTCGCCTATGCCGAAAAAGATCGAACTGGAATTACCCGATGGGGTAGAGGTGGATCTG
>JAEUTC010000092.1 GCA_016787985.1 Flavobacteriales bacterium
GGCACCGATTCGGTCTTCGTTCGTCTTCGGCGGAACGGCGCAGTGGGTTACGGAGAGGCCACACTACCTCCGTATCTTGATGAAACACAACAGTCTGTTCATGAGGAGCTTGAACGATATTGGTTGAAGTTCGGTAAGGAGGTCGGCACCGCAGCTGGTCCCTTGTCGCCAAAAGAGGAGTTATCAGCGCCTGCTCGAGCGGCACTGCAAATGGCTCATACTATGCTGATATATAATGAAATAGATGGTCATAATGAAAGTAGGAATTCGATACCGGTAAGACGTTCCACCGCAACCTGCATGGTCACGCTGGGTCATACGGAAGTGGAGCGAATAGCATTGAAATTGAAGGAGTTACCAACCGCTCCGATACTCAAGGTGAAACTCGGAGCGGCCAACGACCATGAAGTCCTGAGGGCTGTGTGCGAATTGGACCCAAGGGAATTGTTCCTCGATGCGAACCAGGGTTGGACCAGTGTGCGTCAAGCCTTGGCAGCGATCGTACTCGTTGGTACGGAGCGGGTCGTTGGCATCGAGCAGCCGTTCGCCAAGGACCGGTGGGACCTGCATGCGGCACTCGCCAGTGAAAGCCCAGTGCCGATCTACGGAGACGAGAGCATCCAAGGCCCGGATGACTTGGAGCGGGCGCCGGAGGCGTTCGGCGGGGTGAATTTGAAGCTGATGAAGTGCGGTGGTTTGGATGTGGCCGAAGCCATGGCCGAACGGGCGCGGGAACTGGGTTTGAAGGTGATGCTCGGATCCATGAGCGAAAGCACGTTGGGCTGCGGCGCCATGGCCAGCTTGCAGCATCTGGCGGACCTTGCCGATCTCGACGGACCGTGGCTCATCAGCAATGATCCGTTCGAAGGGCTGGAGATGCAGCAAGGGCGATTGGTCGTGGATGGGTTGGAACGGATCCGACTGAAGCAACCCAGCCTCCTTGACTTCAATCCAATTGGCGCATAATTTATATTATGTAAAGTCGTATTGAGCTGGTCACCAGCCCATCCCGAATTGTTCCTTCATCCGCATGCCTCTGGTTCATGCCTCCTACTTCGACCTTTCCACGGCGATGAGCCAGCCCGAGCCTAGGCCTTGTTCCCTTCGGTTCCACGGCGGCGCTCCATGTGTATGGTACACGATGGCGTAGGTGCGTAGCCCGGGAGCTCCGCAAAACGAATGAGCCGGACTTCCGCCCGGCTCACCCCTGTTCTTCGGTCTTGGATCAGTTCCCCAGCAAGGCCTTCATTTTGGCGTACTTCTCCTGGTCGCCGTTCTTGGCGTACAGCTTCATCAGCTGTTGGATGGTCTGCACGTCGTCCGCCTTCAGCTCATGGGCTTGCTCGAAGTACGGAATGGCCTTCACGTAGATGGCATCGGCCACCGTTTTGCACTTGGTGTACTCGGTGTCGCTCTTGATCTTGTTGCACTTCTCGTATTCGAAGGCCGCGCGGTTGTTGTACAGCACACCGATGTTGAAGTAGCTATCGAAGAACTTGGGGTCCAGTTCGATGCTCTTCTTGTAAGCCTCTTCGGCTTTGGTGTACCATTCCACCATGGCGGCCTCTTCCTTGGCGTCGGAGGCCTTCTTGTCGTACAAGCTGGCCAGGATGGACCACAGCACCGCGTTGTTCGGGTCTTTGGACAAGCCCAGCTTCACGCTCTCTTCCGCTTCGGCCGAACGGTCGGCGGCCAGCAGGTAGCTCATCTCGTCCAGGATCAACTCTTTTTCGTCCGGGAACTTGCTGCGGCCTTCGCCGATGGTGGCGATGGCTCCGTTGAGGTCGTCGCCTTTGCGCTGCAAGCTGGCGATGTAGCGGTACACTTCAGCCTTGTTGTAGCCCGCAGCGATGGCCTCCCGGTAACGTGTGATCGCATTCGCCGCATCGCCCTTCGACTCATACGCCAGCGCAGAGTTGAAGATGGCGTTGGTGTCGGCCACTCCAAAAGCCTTGGCGATCTTCTCCGACCGGGCATAGTTGGCGATGGCCGCGTCGTAGTTCTTCGCGGTGAAGGCGTCGTTCCCCGTGTTCAGGGAAAGACCTTGCAAAGCCCCGAGCGCCTTCACATTGTCGATCTTGTAGCTGCCCTTGGTATCCAACTCGTTGGCTTTCAGGTAGCTCTCCACGGCCTTGTCCAAGGCATCCGGAAAAGCGCTCTTCAGGGCCGCGTCCTCTCCCATGGCGATGAGGCGGTAGATGTCGCCCCGGTAACGCCAGGTCTTCTCTGCGGCACCGGTCTTGGCATCCTGGGTGGCTGGCTCGATGTACTCCACGGCCTTGGCCAGGTCGCCATCTTGCATGTAGTTGTAGGCGCTTACCACGTTGGAGTTCTGGGCGCTCAGGCCCAAGCTCAACAACAGCGCTCCGCTCAGTACTGCGTACTTCATCGTTTACTGGTTCGTCTTTGCTATGCGTTATCCACTTCCGTGCCACTGTCATCCCCGGTGCTTCCTGCATCCGGATCCGCCCCATCCGCCGTGCCTTCGCCGGCTTCAGGTTGCTCGTCCTCTTTCAGGTCGCCGTCCACTTTGGCCACGGCGGCGATCTGGTCGTTCTTGCGCAGTTCGATCAGGCGCACTCCTTGGGTGGCCCGGCCCAACACGCGCAGCTCGTCCAGCCCCATGCGGATGGTCATGCCGCTGCGGTTGATGATCATGAGCTGGTCGTCTTCCTTCACATCCTTGATGGCCACCAGCGCACCCGTTTTCTCGGTCACCTGGATGGTCTTCACTCCTTTGCTGCCACGGCTCACGAGGCGGTATTCGTATTCGCCGTTCTCGTCCATGATGGCCGAGCGTTTACCATAACCGTTCTGGCTCACCACCAGGATCTGGCGCGTAGCCAGCTCGGCGTTGTCCACGGCGATCATGCCCACCACCTCATTGTTCTCACTGCCGCCTTCGAGGTTCATGCCGCGTACGCCGCTGGCACCGCGGCCCATCGGACGGACATCCTCCTCTTCGAAGTGGACGGCACGCCCATCGCTGCTGGCCAGGATGATGTGGCTCTTGCCCGTGGTGAGCTTGGCCTCCAGGAGTTCGTCGCCCTCGCGGATGCCCACGGCGATGATGCCGTTGGCCCGAGGACGGCTGTACGCCTCCAACGTGGTCTTCTTGATGATGCCCTTCTTGGTGCACAACACCACGAAGTGGTTGTTCACGTATTCCTCGCTGGTGAGGTCGTCCACGTTGAGGTAGGCCACCACTTTGTCGCCCCCTTCCAGCTGCACCAGGTTCTGGATCGCGCGACCCTTGCTTTGGCGGTTCCCCTCGGGGATGTCGAACACCCGCATCCAGAACACCTTGCCGTTCTGGGTGAAGATGAGCAGGTAGTTGTGGTTGGTGGCCACGAAGAGGTGCTCCAGGAAGTCCTCATCGCGCGTGGTGCTACCCTTGCTGCCTACGCCACCGCGGCCCTGTGTACGGAACTCGGTGAGGGCCGTACGCTTGATGTAGCCCAGATGGCTGATGGTGACCACCACCGCTTCGTCGGCGATGAGGTCTTCCATGCGCATGTCGCCGCGCGCTTCGATGATCTGTGTGCGCCGCTTGTCGCCGTACTTCTCCTTGATCTCCAAGGTCTCCTCCTTGATGATCTTCAGGCGCAAGCCCTCGTCGGCCAAGACCTCTTTCAAGTAGGCGATGGTCTTCATCAATTCGGCGTGCTCCTCACGGATCTTGTCGCGCTCCAGGCCAGTGAGGCGCTGCAGGCGCATGTCCAGGATGGCCTTCGCTTGGATCTCGCTGAGGCCGAATTGCGCCATCAGGCCGTCTTTCGCCTCTTCGGGTGTCTGGCTGGCACGGATCAAGGCGATCACAGCGTCCAGGTGATCCAATGCGATGAGCAGACCTTCCAGGATGTGGGCCCGCTCCTCGGCTTTGCGCAGGTCGAACTTCGTGCGGCGGATCACCACGTCCATCCGGTGATCCACGAAGTGCTGGATCATCGGCTTCAAGCCCAACAGCATCGGCCGGCCGCCCACCAGCGCGATGTTGTTCACGCTGAAGCTCGTCTGGAGCGAACTGTACTTGTAGAGCTGGTTGAGCACCACGGTGCCCATGGCTTCGCGCTTCACATCGTACACCACGCGGATGCCGTTGCGGTCGCTGTAGTCGTTGACATCGCTGATGCCTTCGATCTTCTTCTCGTTCACCAGGTCGGCCACCCCCTTCACGAGTTGCACGGCCTTGTTGGTCTGGTAGGGGATCTCGGTGCAGACGATGCTTTCGCGACCCGTCTTCTGGTCTTCTTCGATGTGGCACGCGGCGCGCAGCACCACCCGACCACGGCCCGTTTCGTAGGCTTCCTTGATGCCGGCCGTGCCCAGGATCACGCCTCCCGTGGGGAAGTCCGGGCCTTTGATGTGCTGCATCAAGCCCTCGGTGGTGATATCCTTGTCCGCGATGTAGGCCACGATGCCATCGCATACCTCGCTGAGGTTGTGCGGCGGCATGTTGGTGGCCATGCCCACAGCGATACCCGCGGCGCCGTTCACCAGCAGTTGCGGGATCTTCGTGGGCATCACGCTGGGCTCTTCCAGGGTGTCGTCGAAGTTGGGGCGCATGTCCACCGTCTCCTTGTCCAGGTCGGCCAGCACCTCCTCGGCGATCTTCTTGAAGCGTGCCTCGGTATAGCGCATGGCTGCCGGACTGTCACCATCCAGGCTGCCGAAGTTCCCCTGGCCATCCACCAACGGGTAGCGCAAGCTCCACTCCTGGGCCATACGTACCATGGCGTCGTACACACTGCCATCGCCGTGCGGGTGGTACTTCCCCAGCACCTCGCCCACGATACGGGCGCTCTTCTTGTAAGGTCTGTTGCTCAGCACGCCCAGGTCCTGCATGCCGAAGAGCACGCGGCGGTGTACCGGCTTCAATCCATCGCGCACATCCGGGAGGGCCCGGCTCACGATCACCGACATCGAATAATCGATGTAGGCGGTGCGCATCTCGTTCTCGATGTTGATCGGGATGATCTTTTCTCCTTCTGCCATAGCTGTC
>JAEUTC010000093.1 GCA_016787985.1 Flavobacteriales bacterium
ACAGCGTGCGGTAGGCGTCCACGATCCGCGCGGCCGTACCCGCCTCGGGGGCCTTTGCTGCGGGCTTGAGCGAGGCGGGCTACGGCTTGGATCGTGGTCGCCTTTTGGCTCCACCTTTTGGCGAAGCAAAAGGTGGAAGTGATGTTCAACTTGGCGAAGCCCAACACCCCATCTAGAAACATATGAAACTCCTGAAAGGCTCAAAGGAAACCGCCTGATCGCAACAAGACCTTAGAACGTCACCATGAACAGGCTCCCTACCTACGCAGCCATCACCGATCCTCAGTTCTCGCTACGGACATCGAACGCATTCAAGTCCTGCCCCGTGATCCAAGCGATCACAAACGCATCACCCAGCAAAGTGCCCACCACGCGGTAGCGCGAATGGGCGAGCGGGTTGTTCCCATCGAGCGGTTCACTCATCACCCCGACTTCACGCTGGTAGTAGTTGCTGTGTACGAATCGCACGATGCCGTTGCGCGCCACGATGAAACCCACATGGTTGTCCAGCCCCACCTTGTAGAGGCCGTCGCCCTGCGTCTGGACGTAGGTGACCACATCGCTGACGGGTCGATCGCGGAAGCGCTTGATGCGGTGGCAGAGTTTCACGGTGATGGGTTCGGCGGCCATCTGCGACCACTTGATGCGCGGCAACGTGAAGCCCGCATCCTGCAGCACGGTGTTCACGAAATAGCCACAGGCGATGGTGCCGGTGCCGGGTGTACGTGTGGTGCCGTTGAAGTCCCACGGTGTGCCGTACCACGCGGGCAGGATGTCGAGCGTGATGCGGTCGAAGAGGTAGTTGCGCGCACTGTCGACCAAGGCGATGCGCTGGGCGCTGTCGGCGCTGGTGTAGCGTGCTGCGAAGGCGAGGCGGTCGGCTGTGATGCGTTGTTTGAGGGCGGGGTAGGAGGTGGGCTGGGCGAGGAGGGCGGCGGCGAGGAGGAGCATGGTCATGCACCAATGCGGCGGACGGTTAGGGGTAACGCATGCTCGGGGTGCTTGCCGGTCAAGGTTGGAAAAGACAAGCCCCGGTGGTGGCCGGGGCTTGCTGGATGTGGGTGATCGAAGGGTTACTCCTTCATGATACGGACTACCTTGTTGCGATCACCGGATAGGACGAGGACCGTGTAGAGTCCTGCTGGTAGGCCGGTGAGGTCGATATCGGTCCGGATGTCGCCAGTGGTGCGGAGGGTACGCATAAGGCGGCCATCCGAAGCGAGTACGAGTAATGGCGTATTGGACGGTATGCCGACGGTGCTCAATACGAGGGGGCCTGTGGTCGGGTTCGGTATGGCATAGAGGTCGGTCGTTCCATCGATGGCCTCTTCCGCTGTCAGGTCTTTCGGGCCTCCGAAGGACTCCTGGACGCGCTGAGTGATCGGTTCTTCAACATTCAGCTGCGCCATCGCCGGTGGTATCGGTAGGTCGGCGTTGTACAATTCGAAGTCATCCAACCAAAGGCTGGAGGCTGAGAGCACGGGGTTCCCTTTCCGAATGGTGGTGCGAAGGGCTACGTAGTTCTCGCCACCAACGGCTGTGAAGGCGAATCCAGCTTGACCGTCCAGGAAGGGGATGTTCGGTGTCTGGTTCTCGTAGTTCATGAAGGAAGGAGGGAGCGGATAGTCCGCAGCTGAAGGTCCGGGGACCGTTGTGCATGGCACGCCATTGTCGTTGCCATGCACCACTTCGAACTTGAATCGGTGATCACTGTTCGCGTTCTTGATCGACTTGAAGCGCCAGCGCATGAAATACTTCACCCCTGCAGTGAGTGGAGCACCCAGCCGCTGGTACATCACCATGGTATAGGTCCCCGAAGGACAAGCCGCATTGGTGTAGTAGCGTATCATGCGGTTGCCGGAGACGGGGATGGGTACTGTCTGACTTGGCGCACCGCTATGCACGTAGATCACGGGCTGGACCCCGGGAGTCGTTGTTGTACCTATCTGGCGCTGCCAGGCCCACCAACGGCCACCACAGCTGGGCCACTGTTGGGCGTCATAGCATCCGGTGCCTACATTCTGGACGATACCTGTCGGTGCGAACGCACAGTTGCTGTATGGCTCCTCGAAGTCGCCATAGATGAAAAGGTTGGGTTGTTGTGCTTGTGTGTTGCTGTGCAACAAGAAAGCCAGTGCGACCGAAGCCGCTCCACGTAGGATCGTTCTCATGCGTGTTGGTTATTTGGTGATACTCGCATGCTCACGGTTCGACAGCGCTCCACGATCATGCACCGTAAAGCACTGCACGTGATCGCCAGCCATCGATACCGATGGATAACTGCCTGCCCTGATCGGATAGGCGCACGTGCGAACGGAGCAACACTTATGTACTCCAACTCAACGCTTGTGCGATCGAACGCACGGGGTGGTTCGGGTCGTTGGATCTTCACGACAAATCCCATCAACATGGTACGAACAACCCTACTCGCACTTGCTGTGTCCAGCTTCACCACGGGCCAGGCACAGCTCATACTCACAGGTAACAACCTTTCGTTGGAATATCCGGGGAACGGCACGGCGATACCGGCGAACGTATCGGATGCGAACGGCTGGTATTACGTGAATGGGCCTGGTCAGAACGGCTTCGCCTCCCCTCAGGTGGGCTATGTGAAACGCCAGACCTGCGGAGGGCAACCCGTGAATGCCACGTACAGTTTCGCATCCAATGTGAACTACCCCGGCAATTGCAGTGGTACGGCGCAGCACGGTGAGGTGCATGATGTCTTCGGTGGGGTCCCTGTGGGTTGCCAGGGGAACGACAAGTACATCATGATGCGCGGGCAGGGTACGAGCGCTAGTTCCGAGATGATCGGGGTGGTGCACAACCTGGATCAGCCGGTGACCGCCGGACAGATGGTGGTCTTCCGTGGCTGGTTGGGTTACAAGCGTGGCATACCAGCTACCCTGGGCACCACCTCCTTTCAGTTCTACATGGCACTGGGCAATACCACGGACCCCCCTGTCACCTTACCGACCCCACCCGCCAATACGGTGGGGTTGTTGTCCGGTACCATACCGACGAGCAATTGCATGACGTGGGTTAACCCACTGGCATCGATAGTTGCCCCACAGAACTTCAACCGTGTGATCCTTTATGTGCGGACATCCGCACCTGCTGGGGCCCGCAACCACTTCTACCTGGATGATCTCGCGATCGCAACGGCCGATCTTCAGGTGTTGGATCCCCAAGCGGATAAGGAGGAGTATGAGCGGATGCTCAAGTCGTCCAAGCCTGCGATGGAGAACCTTACCACGGAGGAGATGACCGCTTGGCCGGTGCCAGCGGTGGATGAGGTCGCCGTGGACTTGCCATGGGAGAATACGGCTGGTGGCCAACTCTCGATGTTCGACGGCTTAGGGCGTGAAGTTTGGTCAAGTACGGTGACCAGCGACCGCATGGTCATTCCCATGGCACAACGGTCCCCTGGAACGTACCTGGTGAAATACGTGAGCGGAGAACGGACCGCGCTTGTAAGGGTCCAGAAAGAATGAGGCGTTGACCGGATGGACAGGAAAGAGCGCTCGCACGGGCGCTCTTTCCTTTTCCGATCAGGTGAGTGCTTCGAAGCGTTCCAGGAAAGCCGCGTTGCGCCGGGAAGCCACAGGAACGGTGGACCCATCCCGTAGCTGAGCCATGCCGCCATCCTGGTTCAAGTAGGCCTTCACGTAACTGAGGTTGAGCAGGTGCGAGTGATGACACCGGAAGAACGTCTCCTTCGGCAGCAACTCTTCGAAGTGTCCGATGCTTTTGCTCGCCACATGCTTTTCGCCATTCGATAAGTGAATGGTACTATACCCGCCATCCGCCTCGATACGCACGATATCCTTCACGCGCAGGAAGACCTTGCCTTGCAAAGAACTGATCTCAATGCGTTGCGGCGCGGGCTTTGGTTCGCGCGCCGCCAGTTCGCCCAGCACGCGTTTCAGATCGTCGGGGTCCACCGGTTTCAGCAGGTAGTCGAAGGGGTGGGTGTGCGCGGCGCGGATGGCGTGCTGTTCATGGGCTGTGGTGTACACCACCTGGAACTTGCGGTCGGGGAAGGCCTCGAGCAGGTCGAAACCGCTGCCGTGCGGCATCTCGATGTCCAGCAGCACCAGGTCGGGCTTGTGTTTCTGGATGGCCTTGATGCCTTCGAGTGCGGAGTGCGCGGTGGCTACCACCGTACAGGGCAGGGCCAGTTGGCCGATCAGCAGAGCCAAGGCCGTTATGGCTTGTGGCTCGTCGTCGATGATCACGGCGTTCATGCGGGGTGCGGTGTTGTGGCTTCGGTGTTCTCGGGCTGCTGAGTTGCGGGCGAGATGGGTACGATGATCTCCACCCGTGTGCCCCGGCTAGTTCCGTCGGTATCCGTCAGGTCCGTGGTCTCGATGGAGAAGGTTCCTTCGGTCACCATGCGCGATAGCAGTGGCAGTCGTTGTTGATTGACCAGTGTGCCGAGCGATCGCCATGCGGCGGTCCTTTCGGAGAGTCGGTTGGCGGCTGCGCGACCGATGCCGTTGTCCTGTACGGTACACCGCATGGCCAGTGGGCCATGCGGTTCGAAGTGGATGAGCAGTTCGCCGCGTCGGTCGAGTGGAAGGTTGCGTAGGCCATGTCGGATGGCGTTCTCCACATAGGGTTGCACGAGGAAGGAGGGGAAACGCACGGGTCGATCCGTCAGCGCCTCATGGGCTTTGACGGTGTAGGTGAAGGTGGGTTGCTGCCGCAAGGCTTCCAGCGCACAATAGTGTTCCAAGACCTCCATCTCTTCTTGCAGGCTCACGGTCTCGTTGTGCGCCGCGTTGAGCAGGCCGCGCATGAGTTTCGCGAATTTGGCCAGGTATCGGGTGGAATTGGCAGCGTCGTTGGCGGCCACGAAGCTTTGGATGCTGTTGAGGGCGTTGAAGACGAAGTGGGGTTCGAGTTGGGCGAGCAGGGCCTTGTGATGGTGGTAACGTGCTTCGGCCGCCAGGCGGACCATACGTTGCTTGCGCGCCGCGTACTGGTAAATGGCCAAGGTGATGATCGAGGTAAGGAAGAGCAGCACGATCACCTGGAACCAAAGGGTGGCCCAGAAGGGCGGGGTGATGGACCAGCGGGCGTGAACGGTTCCGCCCCACACCCCATCGGCGTCGACGGCTTGTATCTCCACATCGTATGCCCCTGGAGCCAGCCCTAGCAACTGCAGTTGAGGCCCTTCGTGCAGGGTCCAGGCGGAGGTGGGCGAAGTGCGGTACCGGAACGGGGTGCGCGTGGTGCGTGCGTAGTCCAAGTTGCGCAAGGCGATGCTCACCCGGTCCACGGTGTGGTCGAAGCGCGGCCGTGTTCCTGCTGCGATCACACCATTGCCGAGGATACCGACCACGGACAGTGGTGCTGGTGTGGCCGGTTTGGGAGGGCTGTGCAAGGGAAAGGTGGCCACATCCGGGCCGCTGATGACCCACACGATACCGTGGTGCACGAGTACATCGTAGGTGGCATCGGAGGGAAGGCCTTGTGCGCGACCGAAGCGCTGTGGTGTTGACGATGGCCGGCGGATGTCGATACGGTACAGCCCATCCAGCGTGGCCACCCACAACCAACGAGCACTTTCGCTGCTCAGCGCCCGCACTTGCGTGCCGCGCAGGATGGGTGGCACCAGGTCGGGCCGTGGAGCATCGTTCAAGTAGGCCATGAGGCCGTGGTGGGTGGCGGCCCAAAGCGTATCGCCGCACCACAACAGGTCGTACGTGCGTGTGTCGCTCTGTGCGAAGGGGGTGCAGCGGAAAGCCGTGTCGGTGAACGTGTATCGTCGGATGCCTCGGTGGGTGGCAACGAGATGACCACCGGATGATGGATCCGGGATGATCCGGTAACTGCGGTCGGTGTTGATGATGCGGAGGGTGCGCTCCTCTGGCTCCAGCGAGATGAGTTCGAGGCTCATGATGGAGGCCTTGAGGTATCGACCGTCAGGGAGCGGAGCCAGGTCGTAGACGCCGATCCAGCGCGCTGGGCGTTGCGGGAATTCGCGCGTGCGGCCCGTGGCAGGATCGATGGAGCGATCCAAGCGACCCGGGTACAGGAGGCCCGCTTCGGAGAAGAGGAGCGATTTCACCTCGAGCGCGTGTCCTTCGGTCTGCGGTCGGTATACGGTTCGTGCATCACCCTGGCCGGTGAGGCAGTGCACCGAACCATTGCCCGTACCCACGACTACCTGTCCACCGGGCAAACCGAGCAGGCAACTGGCCCATGGGGCTTCGAAGTCGCGCCGGGTCGAGAAGTGCAAGACCTCGGGAGCGGCACAATGGAACAAGCCACGGTCGATGGTGCTGAACCAAAGTCCACCTTGCTGATCCTCTACACAGGCGGTAACGTGGGTTCTGTGGAGCGGTTCGATCCGTAGTGGCAGGGTATCGAAGTCAGGCCCGAAACAGCGCACGCTGTGGTCCCATATCCTCGCCCAGATGCGTCCGTTGCTGTCCTCGGTGGCGCCCAACAGCCGGTCGGGGAGGGTGTAGGAGGTGATGCGCCCATCGTGGAGGAAATGGAGTTGGTCGTGGTGGGTGTACCACGCTCGGCCTCTGGTCAACGTGCCGGCCAAGAAGCTGGTTTGAACCTTGCTCGATCGGTAAGCCACTTTTCCCCGGTAGGCGGGTAGATCGATGGTATCGGCCAGTACAAGGGGGGCTGCTTGCTTGCCGATCCAGGTGGTGATCTGCCCGTTCACTTGCTGCACGTGTCCGGTGTTGCGTGTATAGGGGCGTTGGAAATCCACCGTGCGCGTGCGGAGGTCCACGATCAGGCGGCCAGCACTTTCTTCCAATCCGGCATGGAGGCGAAAGGCGCTATCCACCGCCAGACCGGTCAAGGTGCCGATGTCGTGCACGATCCAGTCGGGGTGGTGGATAGGTACCTCGACTACCCGCTCACCTTCGAGGAGGAAAAGTCGCATGCCTGCACCCACGAGGATGAACAGGTCGAGTTCGGGCACCTCTTTGATGGTGAGGATGTTCACTTCGTCCATCGGGGTGCCGCCGCCCACCAGCTCGAAGTCGAATCCATCGTACCGATAGAGGCCTTTATTGGTGGACACCCACAACAGGCCCGTGCGGTCCACGTGCAACGTGAGGACGCAGTTGCTCGGCAGGCCGCGGTCCTCGTTGAGGGGGCGGAGCACCAGTTCCTGTGCGCGCAGCGAAAGCACCGCGCACAGGATCAGCGACACGAGGGAGAGTCGGCGCATGTGCAAGGCTAATGCGAAAAGGCCGTTCCTCGCCTACGTGGCCGAAAGTGTTACCTGCCACGCAAGATCCGCAGCGTGCGGGTATGACGAAGAGCCAGTACGGTGGCGCTCTTCATTGCCTTTCTCTAGCGCACCGCCCCTCACACCTTCCCCAGATCCAACCGATACCCGAAGGCGAAGATCCAACGGTAGTCGGGGCGGCGGCGGTTCTGTTCGCGGTCGTGCACCAAGGCGAAGGCGAAACGATGGCCTTTGGCGGGCGACCAGGTGGAGCCCACTTTGTAGCGCACGGCGTCGGCCTCGGCACCGGTATCGCGCAGCACGGTGAAGAACTCCACGCTCGCAGTGGGGTCGAATTGGAACTTGGGGATGTCGTACTCCGCACCGAATTTGTTGCGGATGAAGTCGCGCCGTGTGCCTTGCGGCCGCCACACGTGTTGATAGTTTAAGCGGTATTCCACCGTGGTGCGTCCGAAACGCTCGCCCACCAAGAGCATGAGTCCGGTGCGGTGGCGGTTCGGACCGATGCTGCGGAACACGGCGCGTTGCTCGAAGCCGAGGTCCAGGTACTTGTTCACCTTGTACCGCAGATCGCCGTTCAGGTAGGTCTGGCGTCCGCTGCCGAACTCGTCGCCGGTGCGGTACCCAAGACCACCGATGGCGGTAGTGCGCTTGGCCACCTTGCCCTTCACTTCGGCATCGAGCCAGAGTTGGGTGTAGCGCACGGGTGTGACCACCTCTTGGGCTTGGGCACTGCCTCGTGCAACAAGGAAGGCCGCCAGAAATGCGGCGCATAGCAGCCGGTGGAGCATGGCAGCTGAACACCTGAAGGCGTGTTAGAGTTCGATTCGGATCGAGTGCGGCCTACACAAGCGTATGGAACGTGGTCGCCTTCCGGTCCGAAAGCGTGGGGCTGGTTCAATCCTCGCAGTTCGTTTGCGGGGTTGGCGAAACATATGCTTGAAGACGAGATCACCCCGCGAAGTCGAACGCACACATAAAGAAGGGAGCACAACTGCCCAACCACGGAACGGGATCTTCATGATCTCAGGTGGCTTCCATTACGCCATTATTGAGCAGTACATACCCCGTTCGCCACAGTAAGCGTAGCAAGTACAGCGTGCGGTAGGCGTCCACGATCCGCGCGGACACGTTCGGCTCGGTGGCGTGTGCTGCGGGCCCGCGCGAGCCGGTGGGTGTCTTGGATCGTGGTCGCCTTTTGGCTCAACCTTTTGGCGAAGCAAAAGGTTGAAGACGATCTCATCTCGCGAAGCCGAACGCACTCATCCAGAAGGGAGCACAACTCCCCAACCACGGAACGGGATCTTCATGATCTCAAGTGGCTTCCACTGCGCCATTATCGGGCAGCTAGACCCCGTTCGCGAAAGCACAGGCAGGGGGAGCTCATCGAACCCTTGCAGGGTAACACATGAATTCGCAGGAACGGATCGATCAACGCACGAGGTGTGGCCGAACGGCGAATGTTCACCAGGGTCAGTGTTGCCCGGCCAGCCGCCCATACACCGCCGTACCCACGAACTCACCGTCCCAATAGTAGCTCTCACGCAAGACGCCTTCCAAGGTGAAGCCGCAGCGTTCGAGCAGCGCGCGTGTTCTGGTGTTGCGCGGGTCGGTCCTGGCTTCCACGCGGTGCGCGCCAAGCTGGTCGAAGGCGAAGCGTGTCACGGCGGTCAATGCTTCGCGCATGAGGCCTTTGCCCCACTGATCATGCATCAGTTGGAAGCCGACCTCGGCGAGCTGGTGTTCGGGCTCCAGCTTGTACAGGCCGATGGTGCCGATCATGGCGGGGTCTTCGGGCAAGGCGATGATCCATCCGAGCCGCGTGCCTGCGTTGCGGTCGTGTTCCAACAGCTCCAACATCGCGGCAGCCTCTTGCACGTTGTTCGGTCGCGGTCGGCCGATGTAGGCCATCACGCGCTCATCGGTGCGCAAGAGGAAGTTGCGTTCCGCATCGCTGGGCAAGGGCTGGCGCAGGACGAGTCGCTCGGTGTGCAGGGTGGGGAAGGGCTCGAAGTGCGTGCGCATGGCCTGCAAAATACAGGCCCTTCGCGGCATCGGCACCCGTCTATCGATCCCACCCCTTCACCCACCGTACCGTCGAGCGCACGCCGGCCTCGGTGAGCACGGAGACGAGATAGGCACCTGCGACGAGGTCGGCGATGGGCAGTTGCGCAACGCCACTGCTGGCGCGTACCACGCGACCACCGGCATCGTGCAGGGTAATGGAACGGATGCGCTCCGTGGTGTTGATGAACAAGGAAGTTGCATCGGACATCACGGTGAAGCGTGGGACTTCCTGCGCGCTGATGCCGGTGGTGTTGGCGGCCTGCACCTTGACCAGATACGCTTGCGGTTGCCCGTTGTAATGGGTGAAGTCGCCTCCGACCAGTACCGTACCGTCGGCGAGCGCCACGAGGCTACGCGGGTAGGAGAGGTCCAAGGTGTTCGCGGGCGAACGCGGGCCGAGTCCGGGATCGAAGTCAGGATCAACCGCACCGTTGTAGGTGAGGCGTGCGAGCCGGGCGCGTGGTTCGCCAGCTAGGGAGCCGAACCAACCACCCACCACCAGCCTTCCATCGCTCTGCCTGCTGCAGGCGGTGATGGGGAGAGGACCGGCGATGACCGGGCCATCTCCGGGATAAATATTCCCCGGGTAGTCCGCATCGCGTGTGCCATCGGCGTTGAGGCGCACGATATGGCTGCTCGGTTGTCCGTTGTACAAGCCGAAATCACCCACCACGTACAACTGGCCAGCAGGATCAAGGGACACATCCCACCCCGAGAGGTGGTAGCCGCCGGTGAGGCCCGTGCCCACGTTGAAATCCGGATCCACAGCACCGGAGGGCAAGAGCTGCACGATGCAGGAGGCGGTGGTCTGGTCGAAGGTCTGGAATGCACCCACGACGAGCAACTCGCCGGTGGGCCGAAGCGCCATGGCCTGGATCACGGGGGTCAAGCCCTGCGGACCGTCGCCGATCGCGAAGGAGGGGTCCAAGCTGCCATCTTCCATCAACCGGGCCAGTCGGGGTGCGTCCACACCGCCGATGGTGGTGAAGGTACCGGCCACGTAGCACTGCCCGTTGGGCATGGGCTCCACCACCATCGTCCGATCACTCGCGAGGAAGTCGGGATCGAAGCCGGTATCCAAGGTTCCGTCCTGCTCGAGGCGAACTAGACCAGCCACGGGAACCCCATCATATTCGCTG
>JAEUTC010000023.1 GCA_016787985.1 Flavobacteriales bacterium
GACAGTGGGACAGTGGTTAGTAGGACAGTGCACAGTGGGGACAGTGGACAGTGGACAGTGGTTAGTAGGACAGTGGGGAGAGTGGACAGTGGGCCGGTCCGTGGTTCTTGATCGGAATGAGACAGTTGCCCCCGCTGCGGGCTCATCCTTACCTTTGCGGCCCGTCCGCCAGAACATCCATAGCAAGGCGGGTTCGACCAAAGCGAAAACCATGCAGACCCTGAAGACCGGCAACCTGGAAGAACTCCTCGGTAACGATGCAGCGAGCCTGCTCGATCACCAGTGCAAGACCATCGATAAGTCGATGATCCACCTGCCGGGCCCTGATTTCGTGGACCGCAGTTTCGCGCACAGCAACCGCAACCCGCAGGTCTTGCGCAGCATCCAGGCTTTGTACGGGAATGGTCGTCTCGCTGATACCGGCTACATGAGCATACTGCCGGTGGACCAAGGGATCGAGCACAGTGGAGCCGCCAGTTTCGCACCCAACCCCATCTATTTCGACGGCGAGAACATCGTGAAACTCGCGATCGAGGGCGGATGTAATGCCGTGGCCAGCACCTACGGAGTACTGGGCAGCGTGGCGCGCAAGTACGCCCACAAGATCCCCTTCATCGTGAAGATCAACCACAACGAGTTGATGACCCTGCCGAACAAGTTCGATCAGGTGCTCTTCGGCAACGTGAAGGATGCTTGGGACATGGGTGCCGTGGCCGTGGGGGCCACGATCTATTTCGGCAGTGATGAAAGCACGCGGCAGATCACCGAGATCGCCGATGCGTTCCAACATGCGCATGAGCTGGGCATGGCCACCATCCTGTGGTGCTATATCCGCAACAATGGCTTCAAGGTGGACGGAAAGGATTACCACACCGCCACGGACCTCACCGGCCAGGCCAACCACCTCGGTGTCACCATCCAGGCCGACATCATCAAGCAGAAGCTTCCTGAGAGCAACGGTGGATACAACGCCATCCCCGGTTACGGCAAGACCCACAAGAAGGTCTACAGCGAACTCACCACCGATCACCCGATCGACCTCTGCCGCTACCAGGTGGCGAACTGCTACATGGGCCGGATCGGTCTGATCAACAGTGGCGGAGCCAGCAGCGGTGCCAGCGACATGGCCGAAGCCGTGCGCACCGCCGTGATCAACAAACGCGCCGGTGGCCAGGGTCTTATCAGTGGCCGTAAAGCCTTCCAACGCCCGGTGAACGAGGGTGTGGCCCTGCTGAACGCGATCCAGGACGTTTACCTCGATAAGTCCATTACGATCGCATGAGTCAGCAATGAGCAATCAGCAATGGCCGAGGCGCATTGCTGATTGCTCATTGCTAATTCCGACCTTCGTTCTACCGAACGATCTACCATGGGCTGGTTCACACGCGTCAAGGAAGGCATCACCACCAGTACGGAGGAGAAGAAGGAGACCCCGGAAGGGCTCTGGTACAAGTGCCCCGAGTGCTCGGAGATCATGACCTCCGAGGACCACGAGAACAACCTCTGGGTGTGCGTGAAGTGCGAGCACCACGAGAAGATCGGAAGTGAGGAGTACTTCGCGATCCTCTTCGACGACCAGAAATACACCGAGATCGGTGCCGACCTGATCGCGGGCGACCCGCTCCAGTTCGAGGATACCAAGAAGTACACCGATCGCCTGGCCAAAACGCGCAAGGACACCGGCTTGAACGATGCCATGCGTGTGGCCGAAGGCAAGCTGGACAAGCACATGGTGGTGGTGGCCTGCATGGACTTCCGCTTCATCGGCGGTAGCATGGGCAGCGTGATGGGCGAGAAGATCGCCCTGGCCGCCGACCAGGCCATGAAGCGCAAATGCCCGCTGGTCATCATCAGCAAAAGCGGTGGTGCCCGCATGATGGAGGCTGGCTTCAGCCTGATGCAAATGGCCAAGTCGAGCGCCAAGTTGACCCAGCTGGCCAAGAAGAAGCTGCCCTACATCAGCATCGTCACGGACCCCACCACCGGGGGCGTCACCGCCAGTTTCGCCATGTTGGGCGACCTGAACATCGCAGAACCCAAGGCTTTGGTGGCCTTCGCTGGACCGCGTGTCGTGCGCGAGACCATCGGACGGGACCTACCTGAGGGTTTCCAAACGAGCGAATTCGTGCTGGAGCACGGCTTCCTGGACAAGATCGTACACCGCAAGGAGCTGAAGAACTTCCTTGGACGTACTTTCCTGATGCTCAGGAGCTAACAGTACTTCTTGACGGGTACTCCTAGGCCTACTTGCGTTCAGGTTGCCAGGGATGGGCCTTGAAGTGGGAACACCCAGCATCTCCGACGAAAGAAAAGTCCTATCTTCGCGCCCTGTTACGTAAGACCATGTACCTGACGACCGAGGCCAAGAAGGCCATTTTCAAGCAGCACGGAGGTTCGGACAAGAACACCGGCAGCGCCGAAAGCCAGATCGCACTCTTCACCGAGCGCATCAACCACCTGACCGGCCACTTGAAGACCAACAAGAAGGACCACGCGACGGAGAAGTCGCTGATGGCTTTGGTAGGCAAGCGCAAGCAGCAGCTGAACTACCTGAAGATGTACGATATCGAGCGCTACCGCGCGATCATCGGCAAGCTCGGCTTGCGTAAGTGATCATGCGCACCGCGACCACTGCGGCGAAAGCGACAACGACAACTTGAACGAGCG
>JAEUTC010000097.1 GCA_016787985.1 Flavobacteriales bacterium
CTGGGCCGCGCCCAGCGCGCAGTTGAGGCCCATGCTGAAGAGCGGCACGTGCTGCATGCTGATGAGGAAGGCCTCGATGGTCTGGCCGCTGAGGGTGCGCCCGCTGGCATCGGTGATGGTGACGCTGCACATGAGCGGCACGCGCTTACCCCGTTCTTCGAAGACCTCGTCGATGGCGTAGAAGGCGGCCTTGGCGTTGAGCGTGTCGAAGATGGTCTCCACCAGCAGGATGTCCGCGCCGCCGTCGAGCAAGGCTTCCACTTGCTCCTTGTAAGCCGCCACCAGCTGATCGAAGGTGACGGCGCGGTACCCGGGGTCGTTCACGTCAGGGCTGAGCGAGGCGGTCTTGTTCATGGGACCGATAGCACCGGCCACGAAGCGCGGCTTGCTGGGGTCCATGGCGGTGTACTTGGCGCAGGCTTCCTTGGCCAAGCGCACCGATTCGATGTTGAGCTGCCGCGCGAGGTGGCTGCATCCGTGTTCGGCCTGCGCGATGCTGGTGGCGCTGAAGGTGTTGGTCTCCACGATGTCGGCGCCCGCTTCGAGGTATTGCTCGTGGATGGTGCGGATGGCCTCGGGCCGCGAGAGCGAGAGCAGTTCGTTGTTGCCCTTGAGCAGAATGGGGTGCTGCTCCATGCCGGGCGGATGGAAGTCCTCCTCGGTGAGGCCGAGCTTCTGGATCATAGTGCCCATGGCCCCGTCAAGGACGAGGATACGCTTGTCCGCCGCAGCCAATAAGGCGGAGGCGGGCTCTTGGGCGAGTTGTTCGATGGTCTTCATGCTTCGGTCGTTCGATCCGTCGCATCCAGAAATGTAAAAGCCCCACCCGATGGACCGGATGAGGCTTCACTATTCCCAGTGGGACAATGCTTCCTGATCACGGCTCATCTTTCTGTTGTTGCCGCCCTTCGACTCTGCTCAGGGTGACAACAACAGCTGGATTTAGCACCTACCCGATGGTTGCCCACCGGACGGTTGCCAAGGCTTCACAGGGCCAGTCCCTCTGCCTTTCTGGATAAGCGATGGAAAGAACGAGGTGCGAAGATAGGGTATCGAGCTTTCATTCAAACGACGAGGCCACGGACTCTAGCAGGCGAATGTCCTTTCTGCTTGTTCCATTCGGTACGGACCTAATAGCTGCTTTCGCAATTGAACTGAATCGCGACAGATCCTTGTTGCCTTTCGACCAATACCGGGGCGGATGCTCGATACGCAGAAGTGAAATCAGGAGATCACCAGGGTAATATTCAGCCTCTAGCCAAGGGTCGTTCGCGAGTAGACCCAACGCCATCGGCACCAAGAACTCCAAACACTCATGCTGGCCGATCAGAAAACGCAGATCAGCAGGTGACAATGTTCCTATCGGAGTGTTCCGCAGGGCGTAGAAGCGCTTAATAACACTGCTGTCCACTTCATCAGGAACTGGTTGTGTCCAAGTCCATCCACCGAGCTGGCTGATGCTACAGCGAGCGGCTTCTTTCGTCTTGCGCATGGGTCGACTACCGCGCCCGCCCGATGTGCTGCTCCAGCCAGTCGAACACGGTCTTGTGCCACAGCATGGAGTTCTGCGGCTTCAGCACCCAATGGTTCTCGTCGGGGAAACGCAGGTACTTGCTTTCGATCCCTTTGGCCTGGCAGGCGGTGAAGGTGCCGATGCCCTGCTCCAGCGGCACTCGGAAATCCTTGTCCCCGTGGACAACCAGCATGGGCAGGCGCCAATCCTTCGCGTACAGCATGGGGTTGAAGATGTCGTACTCTGCGGGCTGGTTGAAGACATCGGTGCCATTCTCCCAGTTGGTGAACCACAGTTCTTCGGTGGCGTAGCCCATCATGCGTGTATCGAAGATGCCGCAATGGGAGACCAGGCATTGGAAGGCATCGGCCCAGCGACCAGCGATCCAGTTGACCATGTAACCGCCGTAGCTCGCGCCGAGCGCGGCCACACGGCCACCATCGAGGTAGGGATACTTGCCGAGGGCGAAGGCCAGCCCTTTCTGCAGATCCTCCAACGGACGATCACCCCAGTGCTGGTTGATGGCATCGGTGAAGGCTTGTCCGTAGCCGGTGCTGCCGTGGAAGTCGATCATCACCACCGCATAGCCTTGGCCCGCGTAGGTCTGTGGGTTCCAGCGGTAGCTCCAGCCATCGCCGAAACTGCCTTGCGGACCGCCGTGGATGAGGAAGGCGACGGGATATTGCTGGCCCTCGATGTAGTTCGCGGGCTTCAGCACGTAGCCGTACACCGTTTCATTGTTCCATCCGCTGAAACTGAACTGTTCGTACGCGCCGAACGCTTTCTCTTTCAACGATGCGTTCACCTGGGTGAGCACCGTAGCGCCATCGTCGATGAGTTTGGCTTTGGGTGCAGCTGCGTAGAGTTGCGCCGGACCGCTGAGGCCGCTCTTCTGGAACACGAAGCCCTTGGGTGTTTCCGCGAAGGCGTCGAGGTGGCCGTCCTTGCTTAGCGCGGTTACCGTGCTGGTCTTGACATCGATGCGGAAGAGGCGATGTTTGCCGAGGTCGTCGGCGGTCACCAGCAGGCTTTTACCATCACGGCTCCACGCGAGGCTAGCGGCACTGCGGTCCCACGAACGGGCCACATCGGAAGTGGTGCCGCTCGCTAGGTCCATCACCTTTAGTTGAAAGCGGTCGGCTTCGTAGCCGGGGCGCGCCATCGCTTTGTAAGCGAGCTTGGTGCCATCGGGCGAGATCACCGGAGCCGCGTCCCATGCGGGGTTCGCGGCGGTGAGGTTCTTGATCTCGCCACCGCTCACGGGCACGCTGTGGACGTCGAAGTTGGTGCTCCAGGGTTCGGTCTTCCCCGCCACACGCGCGCTGAAGAACACGGTGCGGCCGTCGTTGCTGATCACGAAGTCCTCGTTGCCGCCAAAAGGCATGGTAGGACAATCACCGTCGAAGCCAGGCATGAGCGCCTTGGGTTGTAGGTTGGCGCCTTTGAGCGCCACGTAGTAGAGGTGGTTCCGTGTGCCGTCCTTCCAAGTGTCCCAGTGGCGCATGAAGATGCGGTCGTAGACGTGGCCGCTGCTCTTCACAGCCTCCTGTGCCTTCATGCGATCCAAGGTGCATGTGATCGCATCACCGCTACAGTCGGGGAATACGGACAGGGCCACCACCACGCCGCTGCCATCGGGCGCCACGCGGTAGGTCTGCACATCCAGCGGCAAGCGCGTGACCTGCGTGGCGTTGGTGCCCTTCGCATCGGCCTTCCACACCTGCGTGGTGCCGCCCTCGCCGCGACCGCTGAGGAAGTAGAAGCCGCTGCCATCGGCGGCCCATTGCACATCGAACGCGCCACCCTCGCTTGCGGCCACTTTCATCTCAGGCGTTGCCGGTGCACTTAGGTCCTTCAACCAAAGGCTGCTCACCCCGCGGTTCTTCTCCATATCGGTGGCGCGCACGTTGAAGAGCGCCTTCGTACCGGAGGGATCCACGGCTAGGCCACTGATGCGGTCGAGCATCAGCATGTCCTGGTAGGTGAACGGGGCTTTCTGTTGGGCAGCTACGGTGAGCGCCAAGAGCAGCCCCGTAGTGATGGAAATGGGACGAGGGATCATCATGTTGAAAACGGAAAGGACGTGCAATGAACGAAGATCATCGCTTCGGAACGGATGGCCAAGCAAGGCCTTTATTCCTTGAGCGTTGGAGCTTGGGTCTTGAGGCTTGTTCAGCCTTGCGCACTAGCGAACTCCTTCACGAAGCCCACGATGCGTTTGCGGAAGAGGAGGAACAAGAGCACGTAGGGCACGGCCATCAGGTAGAGGATACCCATGTTTAGGCCTTTGCCGACCGCTTGTTCGCCGCCGAAGATGTTACCCGAACCCTCACCACTTTCCACCACGGCCTTGCACATGGCACAGCCTTGGGCGTGCACGAACTCGGGCATGGCGAGGATCACCAGAACGAGGAGCGCGGAGAGGAGGGTAGGGCGCATCGGGGAGGTGAAGGTAGGTGCCGGAACGATCCGTGGTGCTGGGTTACGTCGTGTTCGTTGTTCTGCCCGGCCTAGCGCTGGTCGGTGTCGACGGAGACAGGGTCAGTAGTAGGGGCTGATGAGCAGGTAGACCACCACCCCCGTCACGCTCACGTAGAACCACACGGGCCACAAGCGCTTGGCCAGCTTGCGGTGGGCTGGATACTGCGCGGAGAGCGCACGGTACGCCGTCAGCAGGATGAAGGGCAGCGAGCCGCCGGCCAGGATGATGTGCGTGGCCAGGATGATGTAGTACACCACTTTGATCGTCCCGGTGCCGCCGAAGGCCGTTTCACCGGCGAAGAGGTGGTGCAGGATGTAGGAGACGAGGAAGAGGATGGAAAGCACCATGGCCCCGAGCATTGCGCTGCGGTGTCCCGACCATTTCCCGGCCTTCGCGGTGAAGAGCCCCACGAGCAGCAGCACGCTCACCAGGCTATTGATCACCGCGTTCACCTTGGCGAACACGTGGATGTCCCAGGTGCCAGAGGTCGGTACTTGTATGCGGTTCAGGAGCACGACCGCCAGGAAGACCACCCCTGAGAGGATCCATATCCACTGTTTGGCCGGTTTCTCGGCGATATCGATCGCCTTGGCCGGATAGGCTTCTCGGGTGTTCACGACGGGCTCAATCTTTTGCCGCCTCAAGCGCTTCCTTGGCCTTGATGCGTTCTTCCTTCAGGAGCATCTTCAGATCGGCGGCCAGTGCGTTCATGCCGGTGGCGGTGGTGCCATCGTAATAGCCGCGGATGTGCCGCTCCTTGTCCACGAGAACGAAACGCCCGTCGTGCACGAACTGTTCGGCGCTGGTGCTGTCCTCCAAGGCGCTGAGCAGATAGCCCGTATTACCCATGCGGTAGATGTCCACTGCGTTACCGGTAAGGAATTTCCACCGGTCGGGATCGGCCTCGAGTTTCTTCGCGTAGGCGTCGAGCACCTCCGGCGTATCGTTCTCGGGGTCCACCGTGTGGCTCAGGAACACCACGTCCTCGAAGGCCGCATCGTTGAGCTTCAATTGCAGCTGCTGCATATTCACGCTCATGCGCGGGCAGATGGTGGTGCAGCGGGTGAAGAAGAAGTCGGCGATGATGATCTTACCCTCCACATCCTTGTCCGTGAACGGTCGGCCGTAGCGGTCGATGAAGCTGAACGGTGGTATGGTGGCGTAGATGGTGTCCACCACGTTCTTGCCATCGCGCTGCACCAGGATGGGTTCCTTGGGACCGTAATAAGGCAGGTAGTTGAAGCGGTGCTTCACCAGGCCCACCAAGGGCGAGAAGAAGACGAAGAGGGAAAGCACGAACGCCGAGATACCTCCCAGGACCAACCACTTGGTCCGTCTATTGCTCGGCGTGGCGGAGCCGCTCACAGGTAGCGCAACCAGGTCTGGTGTACGAGGTTCG
>JAEUTC010000132.1 GCA_016787985.1 Flavobacteriales bacterium
GCCTGCCCGACCTTCTAGACCAGAAACGAACGAATCCATGAAGCACATGAACCAGCTCCGGAACATCGCGTTGATCACGGTGGGTGCCACCGTCCTCAGCGGGTGCCAGTTCGAGAAGAGCGGCGCCACTGGCTGGAACTACAACGATTCCAAGAACGGCGGCTTCGAGAAGACCGAATTCGTCGAGCAGGAGAACGGGCCTGGCCTGATCCTCGTGGAAGGTGGACAGTTCACCATGGGCCGGGTCACCGACGACCTTCGCCACGAGTGGGACATGATCCCACGCACGGTCACCGTTTCGTCCTTCTATATGGACGAGGTGGAAGTGACCAATTTCTACTGGCTGGAATACCTCTACTGGCTGGATCGTGTATTCGCGGCCGACTACCCCGAGATCTACAAGAAAGCGTTGCCTGACACTTTGGTTTGGCGCAGCAAATTGGCGTTCAACGAGCCCTACGTGGAGTACTACCTCCGCCACCCGGCTTACCGCGATTATCCCGTGGTGGGCGTGAACTGGCTCCAGGCCAACGACTATTGCGCTTGGCGTTCCGATCGGGTGAATGAGGTGATCCTGGTCCGCGAAGGCCTCTTCGAACACTACCCCAACCAGATCAACGAGGACCACTTCAACACCGACGCCTATCTGGCCGGCCAATACGAGAGCGGCAAGAAGGTGGATGGTGTGCAGGACTTCAACCCCAACAAGGATACCCGCAACATCCGCATGGAGGACGGGATCCTGCTGCCCCGATACCGTCTCCCTACCGAGGCTGAATGGGAATATGCGGCCTATGGACTCCTTGGCAATACGGTGGACGAGCGTGTGGTGGAGCGTCGCATCTACCCATGGAACGGACACTGGGTGCGCTATGACAGCCGCAAGAAAGGTGGTGCCTTCTACGGTGACTTCCGCGGCAACTTCATGCGCGGTCGCGGCGACTACATGGGCGTCGCTGGCAGCCTGAACGACAACGCCGATGTGACCGCCCCTGTGTTCAGCTACTGGCCGAACGACTACGGCCTGTACAACATGGCCGGCAACGTGAGCGAGTGGGTGATGGACGTGTATCGCCCATTGAGCCCCGAGGACAAGGATGATTTCCGTCCGTTCCGTGGTAACGTGTTCAAGACCAAAGTGCTGAACAGCGATGGCGTGGTGCAGGACAAGCACGATATCGTGGTGTACGATGTGGACGGCATCAAATACTACCTCACCGAGTTCCAAACGACCATGCAAGGTCGCGCCACGGATGAAGAAGCAGCGCTCATCGACGAGTTGCTGAGCGCCATCGATCAGGCCATCGAATTCAACAACACGCGCAAGCAGGATGCGGCCATGCAACGTGTGCAGGACATGATCGATAACATCAAGGGCAAGGACCTGGAGATCTGTCCGAAATTGTTGAGCGGCATCAGCGACTACCAGAGCGATCAACCGGGTGATGTGCGCGTGCGGAACGTGACCGTGGAAGAGAACATCGACCGCCGCAACTACCGCGCGAGCGACAACATCGATTTCCGCGATGGCGACGTCGAGAGCAGCATCCATTTCGAGAACCCCGACTTCGAAGGCAATGCCATGTACGATTGGGGAAAGACAAGCTTGGTGAACGACCGCAGCCGCGTGTACAAGGGTGCCAGCTGGGCCGATCGTATCTACTGGGCCAGCCCGAGCACCCGTCGCCATCTGGACGAGCGCCAGAGCACGGCCACCATCGGTTTCCGTTGCGCCATGACGCGCGTGGGTAGCCCGCGCGGACTTGGTGATGAGCGCGACAGCAAGAAAATGGACCAGAAGCGCTGATCCACAACCGACCTAATTTGGACCCCTGGCCCACCAGCCGGGGGTCTTTCTTTACATGCCTACCACGATCACGATCGCTACGCTGCACGAGCGCTTCCTGGCTTGTAACGGGACCAGCACGGACACCCGTACCATCGGCAAGGACTGCATGTTCTTCGCGCTCAAAGGGCCGAATTTCAATGCCAACGCCTTCGCCGCCGAAGCCCTTTCCAAAGGAGCACGTTACGCTGTGGTGGACGACCCCACAGTGGCGACGGATGAACGCTACCTCCTTGTGGCGGATGTGCTGCGCGCCCTTCAAGAACTCTCCACGCACCACCGCCGCACATTCGACATCCCCGTCATCGGCATCACCGGCACCAACGGCAAGACCACTACCAAGGAGCTGATGCATGCGGTGCTTGCCGCTGACCGCCCTACCCTTGCCACCAGCGGCAACCTCAACAACCACATCGGTGTACCGCTCACCTTGCTGCGGCTCACAGCCGAACACCGAATCGCCATCATCGAGATGGGCGCGAACCACGTAGGCGACATCGCCGAACTGGTGGGCATCGCCGAACCCACGCACGGCCTGATCACCAACATCGGGCGGGCGCACCTGGAGGGATTCGGCAGTTACGAGGGCGTGATCCGTGCCAAGACCGAGATGTTCGACTTCCTCGGCGGTCACAAAGGCACCGTGTTCGTGAATGCCGACGATCCCCTGCTCATGGAAAAGAGCGCTGGCCTGAAGCGAGTGACCTATGGCAGCATGGGCAGCTCGGATGTGCTCGGCATCGTTCAACCAGGTTCAACGCCGTTCCTCAGGTGCAGCTTTGATCATAGGAATGATACTTGGTGCGTGGACACGTATTTGATCGGTGCCTACAACCTGCCGAACGTGCTTGCCGCCGCGTGTGTGGGGTTGCACTTCAAGGTGGAGCCGGAACGTATCGTGGATGCCCTGGATGACTACATACCGGCCAACAACCGAAGCCAGTTCTCTGACACGGGCCGCAACCAGCTCGTGCTCGACGCCTACAACGCGAACCCCAGCAGCATGCAGGTGGCGCTGGAGAACTTCGCCGCCATGGCAAGCGATCGGCCCAAAATGGCCATCCTCGGTGGCATGAAGGAACTGGGAGCGGACAGCCAAGCGGAGCATAGGGCAGTCGCTGACACCGTGAAGCGGCTGGGCGTGGACACCGTGTTCGTAGGACCCGAGTTCATGGAACTCTCAAGTACGGGCAACACCGCTTACCCGGACGCGAAAGCAGCACTGGAGGCCCTCAAGCAGAAGCCCCTCACTGGACACTTGATCCTGGTGAAGGGCTCCCGCGGTACGAAGCTAGAAACGTTGTTGGAGGGGCTTTAGCCCTTCAGCACCCCGCGGCTGATCACGATACGCTGCACCTCACTGGTGCCTTCGTAGATCTGTGTGATCTTGGCGTCGCGCATAAGGCGTTCCACGTGGTACTCCTTCACGTAGCCGTAACCACCATGGATCTGAACGGCCTCCACGGTGGTGCGCATGGCCACCTCGCTGCTGAACACCTTGGCCATGGCGCTGGCCTGATCATAATTCAGATGCTGATCCTTCAACCAAGCGGCCTTCAGGCACAGCAGGCGTGCCGCTTCGATCTCCGTGGCCATATCGGCCAATTTGAAGGCGATGGCCTGGTGCTCGCTGATGGCCTTACCGAAGGCTTTGCGCTCCTTGCTGTAGGCAAGGGCCAGTTCGTAGGCGCCGCTGGCGATACCAAGCGCTTGTGAGGCGATCCCGATACGGCCACCGCTAAGGGTCTTCATGGCAAAGGTGAAACCGAAACCATCCTCACCGATCCGGTTCGCCTTGGGCACCTTCACATCCTGGAACATCAGCGTGTGCGTATCGCTTCCGCGGATGCCGAGCTTATCCTCCTTGGCACCGACCACGAAACCGGGCATGCCCTTTTCCACGATGAGGCAATTGATCCCTTTGTGTCCTTTCGCCGCATCGGTCTGGGCCATCACCAGGTATGTGCTCGCGCTGCCACCATTGGTGATCCAGTTCTTGGTCCCGTTCAGCAGGTAGTGATCGCCCATATCGATGGCCGTGGTCCGTTGGCTGGTGGCGTCGCTACCGGCCTCGGGTTCACTCAGGCAGAAGGCACCGATCTTCTCGCCCTTGGCCAAGGGGACCAGATACTTCTGCTTCTGCTCTTCGCTGGCGAACTGTTCAAGTCCCCAGCAGACCAAGCTGTTGTTCACGCTCATCACCACACTGGCGCTCGCATCGATCTTGCTGATCTCCTCCATGGCCAGCACGTAGCTGATGGTGTCCATGCCACCACCGCCGTACTTGGGGTCCACCATCATGCCCATGAAGCCGAGCTCGCCGAGCTGCTTGATCTCCGCAGCGGGGAACTTCTGCTCGCGGTCACGTTCGATCACGCCGGGTTTCAGCACGTTCTGTGCGAAGTCGCGGGCTGCGTCGCGCACGGCGATCTGTTCTTCGCTCAATTCGAAATTCAATCCGGCGAGGGTGGCGGTGTCTTGCATGGCGGTTGATGTACTGGGCAAAAGTAGCGGATACCTTCGCCCCGATGATCGCTCCCGAAGAACTTCGCTACACGGCCCTTGGAGTCATGAGTGGTAGTTCGTTGGATGGGGTGGATCTGGCCCTGTGTTCGTTCACCCTCCAGGACGAACATTGGCACTTCTCCATAGACGATGCACGTACCATTCCCTACACCAGGGCCTTCCAAGAGCGGCTGCAAGCGGTGATGGGGGGAACGGCCTTGGAACTCGCCCGACTGGATCGCGACCTCGGCGACCTGATCGGGCACGCATGCAAGGAGCTCCTCGACGGCCGACCGGTGGATGTGATCGGATCCCACGGACATACCATCTACCATAAGCCGGACGAAGGCCTCACCCTGCAGATCGGCCAGGGGGCTCGGATCGCGGCGATCACCGGCATGCCCGTCATCGCCGACTTCCGCACCAAGGACATCGCACTCGGTGGACAAGGCGCCCCACTGGTGCCCTTGGGTGAGAAGCTGCTGTTCCCGGAGCACCGCCTCTTCCTGAACATCGGGGGTATCTGCAACATCGCATGGCATCAAGGGGACCGCGTGCTCGGCTACGACGTCTGCATCGGGAACCAAGCCTTGAACCTCCTGGCGGGGATCGAAGGGCTGCCGTTCGATCGCGGCGGGGAGCTGGCGCGCGCCGGAGCGGTGGATCGAACACTTCTTCACCAACTGAATGAGCTGCCCTTCCATCACCGCTCACCGCCACGATCGCTGGGCCGCGAGTGGTTCCAGGAAGCCATGGTGCCCTTGATCACAGCGCCTAGCACCTCCGTGCAAGACCGCATGCGCACGGTGGTGGAACACATCGCGCTCAACCTGACGCAGGCCATCGGCATGGGCACGGAAAAGGTGCTGACCACGGGTGGTGGTGCACACAACAGTTTCCTAGTGGAACGGATCGACAGTCTGCTGGGCGCACGGTTGGAGGTGCCCGAGCGACCAGTCGTGGACTTCAAGGAGGCCATGATCTTCGCCTTCTTAGGCGTTCGCCGGCTTCGGAATGAGAGCACAGCGCTCGCCAGTGTAACAGGAGCGGCAAGGGACAGTTCCGGCGGATATCTGGTCAATGCCAATTAACAGCGCTTCGGGATAACCTTCCGACCGGTTTTCCAGAGCGGCCCTCCGCACCGGTTTACTTTCGCCCCACCTGACCGGAAAAGTGATGCGAGAAGCCCTTCGCCGCTTCGAGGAGCGAGCCCCAGAGATCGTGTTCGAATGGAACGATGCCCCCACCGGCGCCAAAGGCTGGGTGGTGATCAACAGCTTGCGGGGTGGCGCAGCCGGTGGTGGTACGCGTATGCGGAAAGGCTTGGACCGGCGCGAGGTGGAGAGCCTGGCCAAGACCATGGAGGTGAAGTTCAGCGTTTGCGGACCACCGATCGGCGGTGCGAAGAGCGGTATCGACTTCGACCCGGCCGACCCGCGCAAAGCCGAGGTCTTGGACCGCTGGTACAAAGCGGTGATGCCCTTGCTGAAGAACTACTACGGCACCGGCGGCGACTTGAACGTGGACGAACTGCACGAGGTCATCCCCATCACCGAACGATACGGATTGCGCCACCCGCAGGAGGGCGTGGTGAACGGGCACATCGGCACGGCGGAGGAGGTGAAGCGCACGGCCTTGGAACAGTTGCGCACCGGTGTGAGCAAGATCGTGGACGATACGGCCTTTGTGCCGGTGTCGGGGAAATACGCCGTCGCGGACATGATCACCGGCTGGGGCGTGGCCGAAAGTGTGCGCCACTTCTACACCACGAAGGGCGGCTCCGTTAAGGGCAAACGCGTGGTGGTGCAAGGCTGGGGCAACGTGGCCGCCGCTGCGGGCTATTACCTGGCACGCCAAGGCGCCATGATCACCGGCATCATCGACAGGGCCGGTGGCATTCTAGCACCAGAAGGACTCGGCGCCGCCGCCGTGCAGGAACTCTTCGTCAACAAGGAAGCCAATCAACTTCGTGCCGCACAGCTGCTGCCGTTCGCCGAGGTGAACGACCGCATCTGGGACATCGGCGCCGACGTCTTTCTCCCTTGTGCTGCCAGCCGTTTGGTGACCAAGGAACAGGTGGACCGCTTGACAGCGGCGGGGTTGGAGGTGATCAGCAGTGGCGCCAATGTCCCCTTCGCCGATCCGCAGATCTTCTATGGTCCCATCGCCGAACACGCCGACGGTCAAGTGAGCGTGATCCCCGACTTCATCGCCAACTGTGGCATGGCGCGGGTGTTCGCCTATTGCATGCAGCCCGGCAACGACCTAAGCGACCGCGCCATCTTCGACGACGTGAGCACCGTGATACGCAACGCCATCGAAGCTACCCACGCTCGCAACGGCTCCTCCACCCACTTCACCCGCACCGCGTTCGAGATCGCCTTGGAACGCCTCAACTGACAATTCCCAGCGGCCGATCCGCGTTCAATCATCAACCGAACCATGTCACTCGAACTCTTCGCCCAGATCCAGGATGCCACCGAGGCTGCGCGCCAGGTGCTGGAGAACACTGCCGCCACACCCGTCGTGCCTCAGGAGACCACACTCTCGGTGTGGGAGCTGATCAAGATGGGTGGTTGGTACATCATGGGACCCTTGGGCCTGATGTCGCTCATCGCGGTCTACATCATCATCGAGCGCATGATGGCCATCAACCGGGCCTTGCGCGATGAGAAGGATTTCATGGCCAAGATCCGTGACTACATCCGCGAAGGAAAGATCGACAGCGCGAAGAACCTCTGCCAGACCACAAACACGCCGGTGGCCCGCATGTTGGAGAAGGGCATCAACCGCATCGGTAAGCCGCTGAAGGATATCGAGGTGAGCATCGAGAACCAGGGTAAACTGGAGGTATATCGGTTGGAAAGCGGTCTGCCTATCATCGCCACCGTGTCGGGTGCTGCGCCCATGATCGGATTCTTGGGCACCGTAGTGGGTATGGTGGTCACCTTCCACACCATGGAGGTTAGCGGCGCGGGCGTTGAACTGAGCCAGTTGAGCGGTGGTATGATGCAGGCCATGATCACCACGGTGGCCGGTCTGATCATCGGCATCCCGGCATACATCGGGTACAACCTGCTGGTGGCACGGGTGAACAAGGTGGTGCAGAAGATGGAATCGCGCACCATCGAGTTCATGGAGGTCCTGGAATCACCGGCGAAGTGATCGAACGTGCGATTACGCAGCAGCAATAGGATCGACGCAGGCTTCAGCCTGAGCAGCATGACCGACCTGGTCTTCCTGCTGCTGATCTTCTTCGTCATCATCAGCACCATGGTGAGCCCCACCACCATGCCGGTGGATCTACCCATCAGCGCGAACAAGACCAAGGAGAAGCCGCGCGTGGGCGTTCGCATCGATGCCGATGGCGCGTTCAGCGTGAACGACATCCCTGTTGATCCTTTGGACCTTGAGGGTGTACTGCAGGATAAGATGGCCCCGATCCAGGACAAGAACCCCAGCCTGGTGATCCACGTGGATCAGCGGGTACCGGCCGGTGTCACCGTGGGTGTGATGGACATCGCGAAACGCAACAACTGGAAGGTGATCATCGCCACCCGACCCAAGTGAGCCATGGGCATACGCAGCACACATAAGGTGGATGCCGGTTTCAGCTTGAGCAGCATGACCGACCTGGTCTTCTTG
>JAEUTC010000247.1 GCA_016787985.1 Flavobacteriales bacterium
TCCGAAGGCGTCAGAACTGGCTCCCACCACCACATCGAGGTCACCGTCAAGATCATAATCACCCCAAGCGGATGACCAGCTTTGATGGAAGCCGTGCGCCAAGCCGATCGCATCGGCCACGTTGGTGAAGGTGCCGTCCCCATTGTTCCTGTGCATCTCGTCGATCGCCGACAAGGATTGACCGCCCCTGCATTTGGCGATGAAGAGGTCCAGGTCGCGATCGTTGTCGTAATCGATCCAGATGGAACCGTAGTTACCGCCGTTCACGTCATCGCCAAGCCCGCCTTGGTTGAAGGTGAACCCTCCGCTACCGTTGTTCATGAAGAACACGTTGGGGTCCACATCGTGGCATACGAACGCATCCAGATCACCATCATTATTGATGTCGACCATGTTGGAGCGCTGGCTGAAGACATATTGAGGATAGGACACCTCCGTGAAGGCCGTACCACCACTGTTGGTGAGCATCAGCGTAACGCCTTGACCGCCGCCGTATACCAGGTCGTTGTGCCCGTCGCCGTTCAGATCACCCGCGCACAGGCTCCAGCTCGGCTCGTTGTCGGCTTCAGTGGTCGGAAAGGTCACTACCGAAAACCCGCCGCCGGCTTGCTGGTAGTGCACGAGGATGCGCGTGCTGTCCACGGTCACGATGTCATCGAGTCGATCATCGTTCATGTCAACGACCGCAAGCACATAGCCCTCGGTGGGATTCGAGACCGTGGTAAAGCCCAGTGGCTCGGAGAACGAAGGGATCACCGTGACTTCGAAGGTGAAGCCTGCGGCGCTCCAGCGGTTGTCCCAAACGATGTAGTAGGTGTTACCGGCCATCACGTTCAAGCTGTCGATAGAGAGATAGCCATTACCGATGGAGCCCCCGTCGTCATCGCCACCGACACAGGTGAGGGTGCCACATGAACCGCGGTAGATGTGGAACCGTGTATCACCACCGGTGTTCACCACGAGCTCGGAACTTACCTTGAGGCCGTGGTCCGAGGTCGGGGTGAAGCTGTACCATTCGCCGGCCGTTGCCGGCTCACCTGTAGTACAGTTGAATGGCGGCGCTTCCGGTCCATCGACCGCGCTCACCGCATAGGAGCCGCCTGTGATCGGCAGGGCCGTGGAGCATCCATCTTGCGCGCTTAGCTGGTTCAACAGGATCAAGCCACTGACGAGGAGTACGGTTCTTTGCATGGGTTGGGGCGACACGGTTCCGGGCATCGCCTATCAAAAGTAGACCCTAGGAGCCGCTCCTCGGGTATTCGGTCCCTCACCTTTGCACAGTAGGTCCTTGAAACCCTGAACGGCCCATCCCTGCCGACCCAACCCCAAGCCTTGGTGGTGCGTATCCGCGGGGGAAGGCGTGGTCCGAACTTCTGGAGCTGGCTACCTTTCCGCCATGTCCGGAACGCCACAAGAAGACCGCCGTCTTTTCCTCCTCGACGCCTACGCCCTGATCTACCGCGCGTACTTCAGCTTCATCCGTGCGCCCCGGGTGAATAGCAAGGGATTCAATACCAGCGCGGCGTTCGGGTTCACGACCACCTTGCTCGACCTGATCAAGCGGGAAGCGCCCACGCACCTGGCCGTGGTCTTCGATACCGCGGCTCCCACCGAGCGGCACGAGACGCTTCTGGATTACAAGGCCAATCGGGAGGAAATGCCCGACGATATCCGCAGCAATGTGCCCTACATCCGACGGATCATCGAGGCCTTGAACATTCCGGTGCTCGAGAGCGACGGTTACGAGGCGGACGACGTGATCGGCACCTTGGCCAAGAAAGCCGAGGTGGAGGGCTACATCACCTACATGGTGACCCCGGACAAGGACTTCGGGCAGCTCGTCACCGACAGGATCATCATGTACAAGCCGGGTCGTGGTGGCGATCCGCCTGAGAAGCTAGGTCCCAAGGAGATCTGTGATCGCTGGGGTTTGGAAAGGACCGAGCAGGTGAAGGATATCCTCGGGCTCATGGGCGATGCCGTGGATAACATCCCAGGCATACCAGGCATCGGCGAAAAGACGGCCATCAAGCTCGTGCAGCAATTCGGAAGCCTGGAAGGCGTGATCGAGAACGTAGAGCAGCTGAAAGGGAAACAGAAGGAGAACGTGATCGCTTTCGCGGAGCAAGGGAGGCTGAGCAAGCAACTCGCCACCATCAACATCCATGCTCCGGTGGAATTGGACCATGATGCCCTCCACTTGGATCCACCGGATGCCGCGAAAGTCCTGGAGGTGTTCAGCGAATTGGAGTTCAAGACCCTGGTGAACCGCGTGCTCTCCGTGGGTGCTGGTGGTGGCGGTGCGGAGAACACCGGCGAGGCAACGGGTCCCTCACCGCGCAAAGGGGTAGCCGCCAATAGCGGTCAAGTGGACCTTTTCGCGACGGAGGTCGATGCGGAAGGGAAGGTGCAACTCACGGAGCTGGCCACGATCGATACCGTCCCGCACCGCTATTTCCTGGCTTCGAAGGATGAGGACTACTACATGCTTGCCGCCCAGTTGAAGAAACAGCCACGGTTCTGCTTCGACACGGAGACCACCGGCACGGATGAGCGCACAGCGGAATTGGTCGGCTTGGCGTTCAGCTGGAAGGCCCACGAAGGCCATTATGTGGCTTTGCCGGAGGATCGTGCGGAAATGCAACGGATCCTCGGGATCTTCAAACCAGTGCTGGAGAACGAGTCCATCGGCAAGGTGGCCCAGAACGCGAAGTACGACCTGCGCGTGCTCGAGAACCACGGGGTAAGGGTGAAGGGTCCGCTGTTCGACACCATGGTGGCCCATTTCCTGCTGAAACCCGATCAACAGAAGCACGGGATGGACTACCTGAGCGAGACCTACCTCGGTTACCGTCCCGTGAGCATCACCAGCCTGATCGGTGAGAAGGGCAGGGGCAAAGTGCAGAAGAGCATGCGCGATGTGGACGTGGAGGTGGTGAAGGAATACGCTGCGGAGGATGCTGACATCACCTGGCAACTGGCGGAGACCTTTGATCCTTTGCTCAAGAGCGATGAGGTGGAGCGCCTCTTCCACGAGGTGGAGATGCCGCTGGTGCAAGTGCTCGCCGATATGGAGAGCGAAGGCATCCGCATCGACATCCCCGCGCTTGCCCAGTTCAGTGATGAGCTCGGTGCCGACCTGCTGCGCTTACAGGAGGAGATCCATGCCGCTTGTGGGGTGCCTTTCAATATCGATAGCCCCAAGCAGCTGGGTGATGTGCTCTTCGAGACCCTGAAGCTCGGCGATGGCAAGGTGAAGAAAACGGCCAAGACAGGTCAGTACCAGACCAGCGAGGATGTGCTTCAAGAGTTGAGCAATACGCATCCGGTCATTCCCCTGATCCTGGACTATCGCAGCCTGCGCAAGCTCAAAGGCACCTATGTGGACACGCTGCCGGAAGCGGCCGACCCCGTGACACACCGGGTGCATACCAGCTACCTGCAGACCGTGGCCGCCACCGGGCGATTGGCCAGCAACGATCCCAACCTGCAGAACATCCCCATCCGCACGGAGAAGGGGCGGGAGATCCGGAAAGCCTTCGTCCCACGGGATCATGATCACCTCCTGCTCAGCGCCGACTATTCGCAGATCGAGCTGCGTATCATCGCCCATATGAGCGGCGATCACAACATGCAGGAAGCCTTCCGCCACGGGCTCGATATCCATGCCGCCACCGCAGCCAAGGTCTTCAACGTGGACATCGCCGCCGTGACGCGGGAGCAGCGCAGCCGTGCCAAGGCCGTCAACTTCGGGATCGCATACGGACAGGGCGCTTTCGGGCTGAGCCAGAATCTTGGCATCCCGCGCGCGGAGGCCAAGCAGATCATCGATGACTACTTCGCCCAGTTCCCAGGCGTGCGCAACTACATGGATGAAATGATCGGGTTCTGCCGCACGCACGGCTACATCAAGACCTTGATGGGCCGCCGGCGTTACCTGCCGGACATCACCAGTGCCAACAATACCGTGCGCGCTCAAGCCGAACGCATCGCCATCAATGCCCCCATGCAGGGGTCTGCGGCGGACATCATCAAGGTGGCCATGGTCGACATCCACCGGGACCTGCAACGAAGCGGGTTACGAAGCAAGCTGCTCCTGCAAGTGCACGATGAATTGGTCTTCGATGCGCATGTGAGCGAGGTGGAGGAGTTGAAGGGGTTGGTGCGTGATCGTATGCAGGGCGCCATGGACCTTGCGGTGCCGCTGGTTGTTGACATGGGCGTGGGGAAAAACTGGCTTGAGGCACACTAGACGCCCACCGATCACTGGGGACCTTTACGCCCGACTCCCTTTCAACCCATGAACTTCATGCGCAAACACTCTTGGCCGGTCGCCGTTCTGGTGGCGGCCACCCTTGCCAGCTGCGGTAGCGAGCCCGCTGCACAGGACGAACTGAACGTGGATGCCGCAGTGGACAGCACCAAGGCCGAACGCCTGGCTACGACCAAGAAGATCTTCTACAACATCCCCTCCCCGATGGAGACGGCCGCGTTGTTGAAGAAGGCCGGCGCGGAGTACAACAGCAAGATCCTGAATGACGTGAAGAACGTGGACCGCTACACCGCAGCGAGCCAACAAGCGCTGAACCTGGGTGTTTACGGGGCTGATCTGAGCTATGCAAGCGTTTTCAACCACACGCAGGAGAGCATGTTCTACACCTCCTGCTCCCGTAAGTTGGCGGATCGACTCGGTGTGACGAGTGCTTTCAACGATAGCACACTGGAGCTGATGCAGTCCAAGATGAACGATCGGGATGCCCTGCTCGATATCATCAGCGAGACGTATTGGGATGTGGATGCCTACTTGAAGGACAACGGACGTGACAACATCAGCGCGTTGATGATCGCTGGCGGATGGGTCGAGGGCCTCTACATCGCCACCCAGGTCTCGGCCTCGAACGACACGCCCGAGTTGCGGCAGCGTATCGCGGAACAGAAACATTCGCTCAATGATCTGGTAGGCTTGATCGGTGCTTATCAGGCCGATGACGCACGCCTGGAGGGGGTGAAAGGTGACCTGGCCGCGCTTCAGGCGTTGTTCGCTCAAGTGACCACCCCGGCACCAGGCGCCACCATCACCGAAGAGAACGGGACCGCAGTGATCGGCGGCAATTCCCCCGCCGCTACGCTTTCGGATGAGCAATTGAAGAACATCCGCGAGAAGACCGCTTCCATCCGTAACTCCTACATCAATTGATCGGTCCCATGCCATACCGTAACAGACTCGTGAGACCCGCTTTCCTGGCAGCTGCGGTGGTGC
>JAEUTC010000256.1 GCA_016787985.1 Flavobacteriales bacterium
GAAGAACACGCGATCGCGCGGTTTGAAGAGGTTCAGCAAGTTGTCCAGTGCCATGGGGTTCTTTTTCGCGGGCCAAATGTACCCGGCGGTTCCAAAGGGCAATGTAGGGACAGCAAGGCTTAACCCAGAGTTAACATTGGACCTTCGGCTTCGACCGGTCGATCCTTCCGCACCGAGCCGCCATCTTCCTTCGCATCTTTAGCCCATGCTCTATGAATTCAACGGCTATCGCCCCGTGGTGCATCCATCGGCCTTCGTGCACCCACAGGCCACCGTGACCGGAAATGTGATCATCGGGAAGGACGTCTACATCGGACCAGGGGCCGCTCTACGTGGCGACTGGGGCGAGATCGTGATCGCCGATGGCTGCAACGTGCAGGAGAACTGCACCATACACATGTTCCCGGGTGTGACCGTGCGGTTGGAGGAAAGTGCGCACATCGGGCATGGGGCCATCATCCACGGAGCGCACGTGGGCCGCAACTGCATGGTGGGCATGAACGCGGTGTTGATGGATAACGTGGTGCTCGGTGAGGAATGCATCGTAGGCGCCCTCTCCTTCCTGCGGGCCGATTCGGTGTGGGCGCCACGGAAAGTGATCGTGGGCAACCCGGCCAAGGTGGTGAAGGAGGTGACCGATGCGATGGTCGCGTGGAAGACCGAAGGAACGAAACTGTACCAAGGACTACCGGCAGAACTGCATGCGACGCTGAAGGAATGCGAGCCGCTCAGAGAGGTACCTACCGGTCGCGAACCCATAACCGGGCGCTATAAGACCTGGAATGAGTCACGTCAGGAGTGACCGTTGCGATACCACGCGTCATGCATTAAGCGGATACGGTCAGCTGTGCTGATCATCGTCGAGATGTAGCGCATGCAGCATCCGGTGCACCAACGGAGCAAGCATCACCGCCACCGTTCCCAGCAGTGCGATGCCGCTGAACAGCGCGTAGAACGAGGCGAACCACTTGGCCCCGTCGTTCGGCAGATCGCCGATGGGCCCCATGCCACCCAGGATCATGCTGGCGTTGAGGAAGGCATCGACGAAGGTGTAACCCGCGTAGTGCATGTAGCCTGCCACACCGATGGCCAGCGACACGGCAACGACCACCAATGCGGCCAGTACGAATCGGAGTTGTCGCCGAAGAAAAGCGGCCTTGTCCAACAACGGTTGCTTGCGGTGCTCCATCGCGGCTGAAGGTATCACCTTGGATCAACACCCGGTGGTTGACCATCGTTGCTGGACCGATCCGGAGCGACCCGGATCGAAGGGGATCTTCGCGCAACAAGCCAAGCCACTGTGAAAGGACTTTGGACCGTCGTGCTCCTGGTGCTCTCCAACATCTTCATGACGTTGGCGTGGTACGGTCATCTGCGCTTCAAGGACTTTTCGTGGGGCAAGAGCCTGGGTCTGTTCAGCATCATCCTCATCAGCTGGGGCCTGGCCTTCTTCGAGTACGTGTTGCAAGTGCCCGCGAACAAGATGGGCCATACAAGCAACGGAGGGCCCTACACACTGGTCCAACTGAAAGTGATCCAAGAGGTGATCACGCTCGCGGTCTTCGCCCTATTCACGGTGGTGGCGTTCAAGAACGAAACGTTGCGGTGGAACCACGCGCTGGCTGGCTTGCTCCTGATCGGTGCGGTGTGGCTCGTGTTCAAGAAGTAAGGCATGCACTTCCCGCTCTTCAGCGAACTGATCATCATCCTTGGCCTTGCCACGGGCATCTTGTTGTTGTTCCGGAAGTTCAAGCTGCCCGGCATCCTCGGCTTCATCCTCACCGGCATCATCGCTGGACCACACGGATTGGCATGGATCGATGAAGTGGAACAGGTACAGGCGCTGGCCGAGATCGGTGTGATCCTCCTCCTGTTCGTGATCGGCATGGAGTTCAGTTTGAAGAAACTGGCCTCGCTGGGGCGAACGGTCTTCATCGGCGGCAGCCTGCAGGCGGGGCTCACCATCGCTGCGGTGACCTGGGTGCTCGGTTGGGGTGGCATGCGCACGGAAAGCGCGGTGTTCATCGGCTTCCTCGTCACCTTGTCCAGTACGGCCATCGTATTGCGTGTATTGCAGGAGAAAGGCAAGATGGATGCGGCTCACGGACGCACCTCCACGGCCATCCTCATCTTCCAGGACATCATCGTGGTGCCCATGATGTTGGTGACGCCCATGCTCGCTGGCAAGAGCGCGCATATCGGCACCGACCTGTTGTGGCTGCTCGGCAAGATGGTGCTGCTGCTCGTAGCGGTGTTCATCAGTGGCCGCTTCGTAGTGCCCCGTCTGCTGGCCGCTGTCACGAAAGGCAAGGGCAACGAGCTCTTCATCATCACCATCGTGGTGATCTGTTTCAGCGCTGCGTATGCCACACAGGCCTTGGGTCTTTCACTGGCGCTCGGGGCCTTCTTCGCCGGACTGATCATCAGCGAGACGGATCACGCCTACCACGCCACGGGCATCGTGCTTCCCTTCCATGAACTGTTCATGAGCTTCTTCTTCGTGAGCATCGGCATGCTGGTGGACATGGGCCAGTTCATGGAGTCGCCCTTCCTCATCCTCGCGCTCACCATCGGCCTCATCCTGCTGAAGGTGATCACCACCACCGTGGCCGTGTGGGTGCTGCGCTATCCGGTGCGCACGGCGCTGCATACGGGACTGGCCTTGTTCCAACTCGGTGAATTCGGCTTCATACTCGCCATACCGGGCCTGGAATACGAACTCCTCAGCGAGCGGCACTACCAGATCTTCCTCGCAGTGAGCATCCTGAGCATGGGAGCCACGCCGTTCATGCTCGAATACGCCGACCGCATCGTGCGTCGTGTCTTCCTTTCCTTCATCCCGAAACCGGTAGGGCGCCGATTGAACAGCTTGGTGAAGGTGAAGAAGGAGAACGAGCGCTCCACCAAGCAGGTGCTCAGCGACCACATGGTCATCATCGGCTTCGGGCTGAACGGGCAGAACGTGGCTTCCGCTGCGATCGATACGGGCATCCGTTGCGTGGTGATCGATGCGGATGCGGAGCGTGCACAGAAAGCCAAGGCCACCGGTGTGCTCACCCTGGTGGGCGACGCCAGCAATGCGCACCTGCTGGAGCAAGCCCATGTGGAACGCGCGCGCGTGGTGGTCATCGCCATCGCCGACGCCACACAGACCAAGCAGATCGTTTCCGCGGTACGCGCCCTCACCCGCACCGCACACGTGATCGTGCGCACCCGATACGTGCGCGAGATGCAGGCCAACTTCGATGCGGGTGCCAATGAGGTGATCCCCGAGGAGTTCGAAACGAGCATCGAGATCTTCCACCGCGTGCTGCGGAAGTACCTGGTGCCCGAAGCCAAGGTGCAGGACATGATCGCCAACATCCGCAACGACCATTACGGCCGCTTGCGCGGAGCGGGGAACAAGGTCCGACGGAAAGAAGAGCCGTTGACCATCCCGGGGTTGGAGATCGCCACACTGCCTGTCACCCTGGGACGTGGCAAGGTGGTGGGCCGCACCATCGCCGAAATCGCACTGCGCGAGCGGTATGGCGTTACAGTACTGGCCATCCGGCGTGCCGGACGATTCATCACCAACGTCAAGAGCGAGGAACGGATCCTCACCGACGACCTGCTCTACCTCTCCGGATCACCGGAGAACATCGTGAAGCTGGACCGCGAGCTGCGGTGAAACCTTATG
>JAEUTC010000010.1 GCA_016787985.1 Flavobacteriales bacterium
CCACCAAGGGCGAGAAGAAGACGAAGAGGGAAAGCACGAACGCCGAGATACCTCCCAGGACCAACCACTTGGTCCGTCTATTGCTCGGCGTGGCGGAGCCGCTCACAGGTAGCGCAACCAGGTCTGGTGTACGAGGTTCGACTCGAAGATCGCGATGAAGACCAGGTACAGGATGAACAGCGCGTAAGGCAGCAGGATGATCGCGCGGATGTTGCGACGCTCATCGCCCAGGTGCATGAACACAGCTACGATATATCCGGCCTTGATCAGCGTTAGCACCACATAAACCAACTTTATGTTGTTCCATGCAGAGAGATCAAACCATTCCTTCCAATAGGCACCCAAAGTGACCTCCACCGCGGTCACCACGGCCAAGAACAGGGTCACCATCCAGATCTTCCGGCGGATCTTGCGGCCAGCCTCCTCGCTGTGGTGTGCGTCCAGGCTGTATTCGATGATGTCGTCGCGTTCCATTTCAGATCGCCGAAGCCACGGCGAAGGCGTTTGGTTGACGGATCAGAGCAGGTAGAAGAAGGTGAACACGAAGACCCACACGAGGTCTACGAAGTGCCAGTAGAGACCGGCCTTTTCGACCATCTCGTAGTGCCCACGACGGTGGAACACCCCTTGAACCACCATGATCAGCACGATGAGGTTGATGATCACCCCGCTGAACACGTGGAAACCGTGGAAGCCGGTGATGAAGAAGAAGAAGTTGGCGTACTGGGGTGGGCCGTACTCGTTCTCGGTCATGTTCGCACCGTTCACATAGTTGGCGCGCTCGTTCCAGAGTTTCAGCGACTCCGCATGGTCAAGGTGATGTGCACCTTCGGCCGGGATCAGGTAGTGCTTGGGATCGGCAGGTACGAGATGGAAACCAGGTGCGTTGGCCGGGTCATGGGTATCGTGGGTATCGTTGTGCACCCAGTATTTCTCGCCGGTGTTGGTGGTGATGTAGCCGCCGCCGCCGTGGATGAAGTGGCTCCACTCCCAGGCCTGGCTGCCCACGAAGAAGGCACCGCCGATCACGGTGAGGAACAACCATTTGATCACGCCCTTCTTATCCATCCGGTGGCCCGCTTCTACAGCAAGCACCATCGTTACGGAGGAGAAGATCAGGATGGCCGTCATCAAGGCCACATAGATCAACGGATAACTACCGGTAAGGCCCGGGAGCGCCCGGAACACCTCTTCGCCGATGGGCCACACCTCGGTGGTGCTGTGGCGAACGAAACCGTAGGCGGTCAACAGGCCCGAGAACGTCAACGCGTCCGAGACCAAGAAGAACCACATCATCATCTTCCCGTAGCTGATGCTGAACGGGGAGCGGCCGCCGCCCCAGAGGACGTCGTTGCTCAGTGCCTTGCTAGCGTCTCCTGCCATGGTTGGGATTGCGGGCGCAATGTTAATGAACAAAGACCAAGAACGAAAGGAGGTACACCCACAGCACCCCGAGGAAGTGCCAATAGATCACCCCGCTCCACAGACCGGCATGGTCGGCGGCGGTGTAGCGCTGTTTCACGGCCATCACCACCATCACCAGCAGGCTCAATAAGCCAAAGACCAGGTGGGCCAAGTGGGCGGCTGTAAGGGCGTAGAAGAAGGAACTAGCGGTGTTCCGCTGTTCGTCCAGGTCGGCGTTCAGGGGTTTGATGCGTGCCACGTCCTCCGGGTGGAAGAATTTCTCCCCCTCTTTGATCAGGGGCACCCCTTGGAAGCGGATGGTGTAGTCCTCGCCGTACACCCCTTTATTATCCAACACCTTGCTCACCAGGAAGTTGCCTTTCTCGGTCAGTTCCTTCCAGCCGCGGAACTGGCTCCACGTGAAGACCAAGCCGAGGATGAGGGTGATCGACAGGAAAGGGGCCACCGTGCCGCTGCGGCCATTTCGTGCGGCCATCAGCGCCAATTGAGCGAACAGGCTGCTCACCACGATGGCGCCGGTGCTGATCAGGAAGGCTTGCGGTACCTTGATGTCCACCCAATAACCGCCGCTCATGCTCACCACATAAGCGCTGGTGAGCCCCGCGAAGAACATCACGATCGCGAGGATGATCAGCCAGGTGACGAGTTTGCGCGTCCGGATCGCGCGTTCCTTGAGTTCTTCGGGCGTAAAGGGGGTCAACGTCATAGCGTATCCAGCACGTACGCCACCTGTACCAGGGGCAGATAGATGAAGCTGGCGAACATCAACTTACGCGCATCGCGACTATCCTGGGAGAGGAAGAGCCGTACGGCGGGTAGGACCATGACGAGCGCGCCGACCACGGAGAGGGCGAGCGCGATGGGACCCACGAATCCGAAGACCCAGGGGAGCATGCCCACGGGGATCAGGAAGAGGGTGTACAAGAGGATGGTGGCAGCTGCGGCGCGGTCCGGAAGGCGCCCACCGGGAAGTAGGCGGAATCCGGCCTTGGCGTAATCGCGGTCGAGCACCCAGGCGATGGCCCAGAAGTGCGGGAACTGCCACATGAACTGCATGGCGAAGAGCAGGCCTGCACCCAGGTCGAAGCGGCCTGTGGCGGCCACATAGCCCAACATCGGCGGGAAAGCCCCGGGGAAGGCGCCCACGAACACGGCCCAGGAGCTCAGTTTCTTCATCGGGGTGTACAAGGCCACGTACATGAACAACGAAAGGAAGCCGAGGGTTCCGGTGAGCGCTCCGAATTGCAACCAAAGCATCAAGGTGGCCACACCCGCTGCGAGGAAGGCGGCTACGATGGCCTCCCTCATGCTGAGCACACCGCGCACCAAGGGCCGGTCAGCGGTGCGGTCCATGAGCGCATCTTCGCGCACCTCCAGCACCTGGTTAAAGGCGTTGGAAGCGCCCGTGAGCAGGGTGCCTGCGGTGCAGAGGCCCAATAGCCCGAGCCAGGAGAACGTGCCAGCGGGAATGGCGAAGAGGTAGCCCAAGGCCGCACTGAACACCACCAAGGAAGCGAGGCGGAGCTTGAACAACACCGCCACACTGCGCAGTTTGCTGCCGAAGGTGGTGGCGGTGAGAGTGCCGGTGGGTTGCACGATCCTGTTGCCTGCCGACCGGAGCGGATCCGGTGAAAGCGCGGCAAAAGTACCGCACAGGACCGATAAGGCCACGGCCGACCGCAAAGCGATCAGCGGAGCACGTACCGAACGACTTGCTCTGGGTGCCGTTCCCGGAAATGACAGGCCAGCCCTACCCGGAAGAAATGGGTGATGTCCGCCGAGCCCCAGGCCGGGTCCAGTTGTCGGAAGGTGTAAGCGGCTTCCACGCGCAAGGCGGAGCGCGGGTCGATGGTCCATCCTGCGCGGGCCTCGGCATGCAGCACGGTGCTTTCCTTGTACCGCCCCATCTCGAACGCGAAGTCCTGTTTGCCCCCCGCCGGGTTGTCCGGCCGTTCGCTTTCGGGGCGGAAGATGTTATTGCCGAAGCTGGTAAGGCTATCGTTCCCCATCCACGCCATGCTCGCGCGCAGGGTGAAGACCCAGCGTCCGCGCTCCAGATCGCCATGGGCCAGGCCTTCTTGGACATTGGAGCCATAGGGGTGCGCCAGCGGCTGACCCAAGTGGGCGTAGTTCTGGCGCGTGTCGCTGTGGGTGTACATGAAGGGGCGGATGTAGTTGAACTCACCCCGCAGGTGCAGCCCATCCACGCCGAACGCCCGGTAGGCGTTCACCCCGACCTGGAGGGCTTGTTTATTGGCGTACCAGCCGTAGCCATTGCGCACCTGTTCCAAGAGGAACTCGTCCAGCATCACCTGGGTGTAGAAGAGCACGTGCTTACCCGCTTTGATGTTGGCCGCGAAACCCAGTAGTGCATTGTCGGGCGAGCCGATCCGGAATTCAGTGGGGCGATAGAAGAGCACCGGGTTCAGGTAGTTCACATCGAAACCACGCGGATACTGGTCATCGCCGGACGACCAAAGGATGGCCTCGAACAGGGCCACGTTGATCCGGTCCGTGGCATTCCACGAGAGGTAGTGCATGCTGGCGAACTTCTTGTGGAAGTTGCGCCAGTCGCCGAACCCGCCGCGGATATCGCTCATCATGGCGAAGAGGTTCACGTACTTGATCCGCCACACCGTGGTGCTGAGCTTCAGGTACGGATAACTGTACGCCTCATCGGAAAGGAAGAGCGAGCGGTGGCCTTCACCGAAGAAATGTTTGCCTCGGCCAGCCGTGATGTTGATGTACTTGTGCGCATCCCAGCTCAGGTGCGCGTTCCAATCGTGATGGGTGTAGAGGTCGGCGTTCCCATTCGCATAGCCTTCACCAGCTGTCACCTGTGTGGCCTGGGCCAGGGTGTCGAGGTAGGTGGGCAAACGATCGCCCCAGGCCTGTACATCCACATGCAGGTTCAATTTGCTGCCAAGGTCCACATCGCTCCAGAAGCCGGCCCCTCCGCGGAAACGAACGCCGCTGTTGCTGCCGGTCTCGTAGCCGCCTTGGGCATCGAGCAGCGGCCCCCACCGGAAGTGTCGACCGTTCTGTCGACCGGACCACCTGTCCAGCACGTCCCAAGCGGCGCTTGGTGCGAGGCTATCGTTCTTCAGCGCACCACGCAAGGTCGTCGTTGCGTACGGGCGCACGGCGGTGTGCACGTCGGAGCCGAACCGCTGCAGCGCCTGTGCATACGGGCGTTCCACTTCGCGGCTCAAGGGCGACCAGCCGGTCTGTGCGTGGATGCCCGTGGTGAGCGCGAGCGCTAGCAGGAGCGAGTGTCCGCGGGTCATGCACCGTTGTGCTTGGGCCACACGAAGGGCAGCATCGCCATCACGAAGGCCGAGGTGCCCAGCACCATCAGGCCGATGTTGGGGTGCCAGGCCCGCGTCACCAGGCTGAGGGCGATCACCGCGATGGCGTAGAGGTAGAGCAGGCCCGTCACCTTGCGGTGGCCCAACTTCAAGTCCATCAGCCGGTGATGGATGTGGTTGCGATCCGCGGAGAAGGGCGATACCCCGCGCGACATGCGGTAGATGAAGATCCGCAACGTGTCCACCAAGGGGTAGGCGATCACGGCCATGGCGAAGATGGGCGTGGGGATCTGCTTCAAGTAAGAGGGCAGGCGGGAGGTGTCGTGGTCCACCACCTTCATGGCCAGCACGGCCAGGATGGCACCGATGATGAGCGAGCCGCTATCGCCCATGAAGATGCGCGCCGGGTGCCAGTTGAAGACGAGGAAACCCACGAGGGAGCCGGCCAGGACGAAGGCCAACAAGGAGAGCGCGACATCACCGGCCAAGTAGAGCCACATGCCGTAGGTCACCGCGGCGATCAGGCCGATGCCACCCGCCAGGCCATCCACCCCGTCGATCAGGTTGAAGGCGTTCACCAGCACCACGTACACGAAGAAGGAAAGGGCGATGCTGATGTACTCGGGCATCTCGTAGATCCCGAACAACCCGTGCATATCGCGGATGCGGATGTCGGCCATCATCACCAGGATGTAGCCCACCACCATGTGGCCCACGAGCTTCTTCACCGGCGAGAAGCCGATGATGTCATCCTTCACACCGATGAAGAACAGGAGCACCATGGCGGCGATCACGAACTTGAAGTCCTTGTAGGCATCGCCCATGGCGTAGTACATGATCACGTGATCACGCGCATCATCGCCCAAGGCAGCGGCTTTGGGGAACCACAGCGCGTAGCTGAAGATGATGGCGGCGAAGATGATGATGCCCCCGATGGTGGGCACACTGCGGTGGTGCACCTTGCGTTCCTCCGAAGGCTCGTCCACCAGGTGTTTCATCCGGGCCACCTTGATCAGGGAAGGCATGGTGAAGAGCACCACGAAGAAGGCCGTGATGCAGCCGAGCAGGAGTATGTAGCCGTGTTCTTTCACGCGGGCTGGCTGGTCAAATGTCGTAATACCGGTTGAAGATGGCGGTACGGAAGCCGATGTAGAGGAAGGAGCTCTGCTGGGTGTCGGCGGCATTCGTGAGCCCCCGCCGCTGGAAACCGATGTAGGCGCGCAGGTTGGTCTGCGGGTTGAAGAGGTAGCTGGCCATGGCGTCCAGGTGGATCAGCTCCTGCACCCGCGGCCCCTCCGGAAGGGTCACTGGCACATCGGGCAGCCGCAGGTCGCCGCCGTAGTTGAGGCTGTCCGCCGGGTTGCGGTGGTAGGTGGCCGCCACCACTTTCACCTGCCCATGCACGCGCCCGAAAGCCGCATCGGCGATGGCCACCACCTCCGTGAAGTAGGAACCGAGCGGGTGGGCGAGGGGAAGGCCGGCGTGCTCGTAAGCCAATTTCGTGGGGTCGTGCAGGTACATGAACGGCGTGGCGCTGTTATACTCCACCTGCAGGTTCAGGTCCTTGCGCACCACATCGAACCAGCGCACGCCGGCCTGGTAGGCATAGCGTTCACCGCCGGCATCATCCACCGCGAACTGCCCATAGGCGTAAGCTTTATCGGTCAGCTTGATGCGCAGGTCGGCGCCGAGCACCGTCTTCTCCGGACCGTCGAAGCCGCGCACCAACGTGTTCACACCCAGCACCGGGTTCAGCTCCAGGGCATCGAAGGGTTTCACCCCCGTACTGTCGATGTCCTCGAACAAGGTGCTCTCGAACAGGCCCAGTTGCACACGACCGAGGTCCACGCTGAGGTGGTTGAAGCGTGCGCGGCGCCAATAAAAGAGCGACTCGGCGGAGCGGCCGGTGGGCAGGCGGTCGGGGCCGTTCACCCCGCTTTCCATCTTGCTGAGCCAGGTGCTGTACTGGACCCGCTTGTTGGTGGTGAGCGCACTGAACTTCAGGTAGGGCGCGTTCACGGCGTGGTCGCTCAGCAGCACCGAGCGGTAGCCGTGCCCCACGAAGTGTTTGCCATGGCCGAACTGGATGTTGAGCCAGGTGGCCGGGCTGTAAGACACATTGCCTTGCGACCACCCGTAATCCAACACCCTGCGCCGACTGATCTTCACGCGGCCCTGACCGGAGATGGTGCCTTTATCGCTCACATCCACGAAGAGGTATTCGGGAGCGATGGTCTGGTGTTCCTGTACGAAGGTCTGGAACGAGATCTTCTTGCCGAGGTCGCCGGTGAACCAGGCCCC
>JAEUTC010000011.1 GCA_016787985.1 Flavobacteriales bacterium
GGAAAGGTGGCCTCCTGCCGTCGCACAACGGCCTTGGTCTCAGGTGGTTCAATGATCGGCACCATCGGTCTGTTGAACGGGGCATGGTATACGCAGTATGACCGGTCCGCGTTCCATTCGTTCGACGATTCGGGTGAATGGCTACAGATGGATAAGGCCGGTCACTTCTTCAGCGCTTACACCTTGGGCCGCTGGGGGCATGCCGCTTGGGACCGCTGTGGCACCTCCTCCCGCGAGTCCATTTTACTCGGGGGTAGCCTGGGGCTGATCTTCCTTACCGGGGTGGAGGTGTTGGATGGCACCTCGGCCGGCTGGGGCTTTTCGTGGACGGACATGGCTGCCAACATCGCTGGCGCTGGTCTGTTCATGGGTCAAGAGGCCCTGTGGCAGGAACAGCGCATCAGCGTGAAGTTGTCGGCACGGCTCACGCCATTCGCGGCGCAAAGACCAGACTTGCTTGGCGAAAGCCTAGGAGAGCGGGTGCTGAAGGATTACAACGGGCAAACCATCTGGTTGAGTGGAAGCCTTACTAGCGCTCGGTATGCTGGCGGCTTCCCATCGTGGTTGAACGTGTCCCTGGGTTATGGGGGTGAGAACATGCTCACCGCCTTCCCTGAACCCGGAGATGGCCGTTTCCGCCAATTCTACTTGGCGCCGGATATCGACCTTACCCGGATCAAGACCGGTTCAAAGCTGCTACGTACCGTGCTGTTCGTCCTGAACGGGATCAAAGTGCCTTTGCCGGGCATGGAGTTGCGGTCCAATGGCCGCGTACTCTTCCACGGTCTGGTCTTCTAACGTGGAAGGGATCCTTCCAACAGCATCAGTTTCACCTTCAGTACAGCCGCTACGGTAAGGCTATCGCGGATCTCCCCGCGCTGCACCATGGCGTAAAGTTCATCGAAGGGCAGCTTGCGCATGACGAGTTCCTCGTTGTGGTCGGGTTCCGGCTCGAAGAAGGTGAGCCCTTGTGCCACGAAGAGGATCGCCACTTCATCGCTGGCGGAATTGCTCAGGTCCATCTGCAGGATCTCGGTCCATCGGTCGGCTTCGATGCCCACCTCTTCGCGCAATTCGCGTTTTGCGCTTTCGATGGGTGGCAGGTCACGTCGCCCCCCGCCTTCGGGGATCTCCCAGCTGTAAACGCCGAGCGGGTAGCGGTATTGGCCCACGATCCAGGTATTGAGGTCCGCATCTAGCGGTACGATGCCCACCGCAAGGTTCTTGAAGTGAATGACGCCGTAGATGCCCGGCCTTCCGCTCGGGTCGATCACCTCGTGGTGGGTGACGGCGATCCAAGGTGTACTGTACCGTTCTTCGGTACTGACGGTCTTCCACGGGCCGCGTTCTTCCATGTTCGCTCGCCGGAGCTGGGGTGATGGCGAGGCGGTGAAGATAGACCGGTACCTTTGTGGCATGGCAGGGCGAGTGTTCCGAAAGGGTGATCGCGTGGCGTTCGTGGACGAGGTGGGCGGCGGCGTGGTGCTCGATGTACCGGCACCGGGCAAGGTGAAGGTGCGCACGGACGAGGGATTCGTGCTCGTGCGATCCGGAAAGGAACTGGTCCCTTATGATCCGGAGCACGTGAAGCAGGCCTACCGCATCAGCGATCACCAGGCCGGAATGGTGGCCGCGAACGATGTGATGGAGGAGAAGCGACAAAGGCGCAAGGGTGACAGTCGGCCGGGTAAGACCCCGAAACGCCCGGAGGACAACAGTGTGGCCGAGGTGGACCTGCACCTGCACGAGCTGGTGGAGGATGAGACGCGGTTGAGCCAGGGGGAGAAGCTGAAGTACCAATTGGCCTATTTCGAACGGGCCTTGGAGGGGGCCATCCGCGACGGTAAACGCAAGTTGATCGTGATCCATGGTGTGGGTGAGGGGGTACTGCGCGAAGAGGTGCGCCGGATCCTTCAGTACTACGACAGCGTGCGGTTCCACGATGCCAACATGGCGCGGTATGGATCAGGCGCCACGGAGGTGGAGATCCTGCGTCATTGAGCGAGTTCGGACATGGTCGTATGACGACCTGTTCTTTGATATCCTGTGCATCGCTTCACCGCTGTTCGCCGCAAGGCGAAGGGAGGAAAGTCCGGGCAGCGTAGGGCAGCGTGCTTCCTAACGGGAAGGGGGCCACTTGGGAACGGGTGGTCCACAGAAAGTGCCGCAGAAAGGGAAGTTGCCTGCAGACCGCAAGGTCCTAAGCTGGAGTTTTGGCAAGGCCCGCCTTCGCTGAAGCTTCGGCGGGTAAAAATGAAAAGGTGCGGTAAGAGCGCACCAGTGCTTCTGGCGACAGGGCAGCTTGGTAAACCTCACGCGCTGAAAGACCATGTATACCGTGCGTTCCGCATTGCCGGAACGAGGAAAGCCCGTCCTTCCAACGCACGTTGGAGCGCGGAGGGTAGGTCGATGGATCCCGTTGGTGACGGCGGGACTAGATAGATGGTGGAGGCTGCGTCGCGAGGCGCGGAACAGAACCCGGCTTACAGATGCACAGGAGCTTGAATGAAGGGCCTTTCCGCCGGACGGTGGAGGGGCCCTTCGCCTTTTGGCGCCATCCGGTCGGCTACCTTCGGCCGCGATGAGTGGCATCGGATCTCTCAAGTCACGCCGGTGGCGATGGGCTGTTGCGGCGTTGATCGTGCTGCTGATCGCGGAGGTAATCCTTCGCCTGGGCTTCGGATTCTGCGATGCGGTGTTGATGCGTGCTGATCCGCATTATGAGTACATCGCCCAACCCTCGCAGGATCGGCATCGCTTCGGTCGACACATCTCCTACAACTCACTTTCTATGCGCTCGGAGGAGCCGGATAGTGCGGCCATCATCGTATTGGGCTGCGGAGATTCGGTCATCAACGGTGGCAGCCTTACTGACGACGACTCGCTGGCTACCACCATGCTCTCGCGGCGTTTGACCGGTGCCTTGGGGCGCAAGGTGCAGGTGCTCAACATCGGCGCTGGTAGTTGGGGACCGGATAACTGTGCGGCCTACCTTACCAACACGCCCGTTCCACGCTGCGCAGCGTTGTTCCTCGTGGTGAGTTCGCACGATGCGCATGACAACATGAGCTTCAAGCAAGTGGTCGGGGTTCGGAAACACTTCCCAGCCCAGCAGTACAAAAGCGCGGTGTACGAATTGATCGATCGGTATCTGCTTCCCAAGGTGATGAAGCCCAAGACCACCACCAACGAGGAGTTGGGGATCGATAAGGGCGAGGAAGGGTTCAACACCGGGTTCTTAGGCTTGAAGCGTTACGCCGACGAACGTGGGATACCCTTCATCCTCTACCTCCATGCCGAGCGTTCGGAGATCAAGGCTGGACGCTACAACGCGCAGGGGCAGGAGATCCTGGCCTTCGCGGCGGAACAGGGGATCCGCGTGATCCACGATCTCGACCATGGAGCCCGCGCAGAGGAATTGCGCGACAACATCCATCCGGATGAAGCAGGGCAACGGCGCATGGCGGAGATCCTTCAGCCGGTGTTGTTCGAGTCTATCCGGGGAGCCTCGCGTTGAGATCGGAACGGCGTTTGCCTTGGGTGCCGGTACCTTTGTTCCGTGCGAAGTAACCTTCTTCTCATCCTGCTGGCCATCGGCCCCCTGTTCACCAGTGCGCAGGAACTGGTCACCATCCACGGTAAGGTGATCACCAGCACCGATCAGCATACGTACTACGACCTGATGATCGTGAACCGCCGCACGCGCTCGGGGACCTTCGGCAATGCCGATGGCACCTTCACCGTGCAGGCCTTGCGCACCGATACGCTCATGATCGGGTCCATCGGCCACCGTACAGGGATCCTCTGCCTGGCCGATAGTGTGGAGCGCGCGATCTATGACATCAAGATCCGCTTGGTGCCATTGCGGGTGCAGTTGGCCGAAGTGGAGATCCTTCCCGAGCGTACGTTGAAGGAGATCCAGGCCGACATCGACAAGCTGGGCTATAAAGCCTCGGATTACAAGCTCACGACCGTCAACGCGTTCGAAAGCCCGATCACGGCGCTCTACCAGGAATTCAGCCGGCGCGAACGCAGCAAGCGGCTGGTGGCGGAATTGGAGAATGAGGACCGCAAGCGAGCGATCCTGCAGGAGTTGTTGCACAAGTACGTGGAATACGACATCATCAAGCTTAACCCGGAAGCTTTCGATGATTTCATCGAGTTCTGCAGTGTGCCGGACGAGGTGATCAAAGGGCTTACGCAGTACGAGTTCCTGGTGTACATCAAACGGAAGTACGAGTTGTACTCCAGCCTGGGGCCAACGCGCAGGCATTGATCATGAAGCACCTGAGGGTCTTCGCGCTGTTCGCCTGTTCAACGGTGATCGGCGTGCGTGCTCAGGTGGACCGTATCGCCACGAAAGTGGAGTTGGACGAGGTGGTGATCACCGCGCAGAAGGACGGATTCAATGTGGAGGCCTTCATCCAGCAGGTGATGGACGATACCACCTTCCACAAGGCCTTCCTGAACACGCGCTACCATCCACATCGATTACGCAGCGTATTGAAAGTGCGCGCGAAGGACGAGCAGGAGACCGCCACCCTCTACCGCACAGGTCACCTGCACCGCAATGGCGATAAGGTGTGGTTGCAGTTGGATACGGTACATGAGTCCGGCAAGCTCCGCCACCGCGACAGCACGTTCCGCTACCTCACGGCAGAGATGTACGACGAGGTGTTCTTCCCGAAGGGTGAGATCATCGCCGACAACACGGTGGCTTCACGGAAATTGGAACTGCATCGCGGCAGCAAACTGGACAAGTACAAGAGCGAGCTGAAGAAATTCATGTTCGACCCCGGCAGTGAGATCGCGAGCGTACCCTTCATCGGGCACAAGCTCGCGCTCTTCAACGAGGACATGGCACCGCTCTACGACTTCAAGATCAGCGCGGATGAGCGCAATGGCCATCAGTGCTGGGTGTTCAGTGCCGAAGCCAAGCCGGAGTTCCGAGATGGACGTACGGTGATCAAGAAGATGGATACCTGGTTCGATCATGTCACGAACAACGTGATCGCACGTTCGTACCGCATCGCCCACAGCTCGATGATCCTGGACTTCGACATCACCATACGGGTGGAGAACACCATCATCGACGATGCGCTCGTACCCACTCTCGTGGACTACGATGGCGATTGGGACATTCCGATGAAGAAGCGCGAGCTGGTGCGGTTCGTCTTGAACTACAGCGGCTGGCGGATCATCGGGTGAGCGCTGGTCAATGCTTGCCCTGCGCGGCCAGCCAGCGTTCCGCATCCAACGCCGCCATACAACCGCTACCGGCGCTGGTGACGGCTTGGCGGTACACCTTGTCCGCCGCATCGCCAGCCACGAACACGCCCGGGATCTTGGTGCTGGTGCGGTCTGCCTCGTGCTTCAAGTACCCGGCCTCGTCCATATCAAGCCAGCCTTTGAAGATCTCCGTGGCCGGCGTGTGGCCAATGGCGATGAACAGGCCGGTGACGTCGAGTTTGCGCTCTTCGCCGGTCTTATTGTTCACGGCGAGCACCCCATCCACGGCGTGTTCGCCCAGGACGTCCTTCACCTCGGTATGGAACAGCACTTCGATGTTGGGTGTGTTCTCCACGCGGTGCACCATGGCTTTGCTGGCGCGGAATTCGCCCTTGCGCACGAGCATGTACACCTTGGGGCACAATTTGGCCAGGTAGGTGGCTTCTTCGCACGCCGAATCACCGGCACCCACGAGCACCACGTTCTGGCCTTTGTAGAAGAAGCCATCACACACGGCACAAGCGGTAACGCCTCCACCGATATCGCGCAGGCGTATCTCGTTGGGCAGGCCTAGCCATTTGGCACTGGCGCCGGTGCTGATGATCACCGTGTCGGCATGGATCTCGGTCTTCTCATCCACCCACACCTTGTGCACGGGGCCGGTGAAGTCCACTTTGGTGACCCATCCATTGCGGATGACCGTATCGAAGCGCAGGGCTTGCTCGCGCAGATCGTTCATCATCTCGGGTCCGCTGCGTCCTTTCGGGTAGCCGGGGTAGTTGTCCACTTCCGTGGTCTGGGTCAACTGGCCGCCGGGCAAAGGGCCTTCGATCATCAAGGGCTTCAGATCAGCGCGTGCGGCGTAGATGGCCGCGGAGAAACCAGCGGGGCCCGATCCGATGATCAGGCATTTGACGTGTTCTGGGGAGGTGCTCATGTTCGTTGCGGGCCTGCCTGCCGACAGGAAGGCGCAAAGGTAGCCGCGGTCACCATCCCGATGGCCCTCAACCTCGCTCATCCTTGAACCCTAGCGTGGGTTCTGGAGAAGAGATCACTGCGGAAGACAGATGATCGTGTCCGCGTAGACCCCCCAGCCCGCCCAGATCCCCAAGCCACCACTGATATTGGAGCGTGCGTTGACCGGGTTGCCGAAGAGATCGCCTTGGCTGCCCACGTTCTCGTCGTAGCTGGTGTAGAACTCGTGTTCGTTGAACCCGATGCTGACGAACTTGACGGCGATGGTGTCACCGACCTTGTAGAAGCCGGCCTCTTCGTTCTCGTCCTCCGGTTGGTTGCTGTAGAACTGCCGTCCCCGGATGAAGCTGAAATCGAAGGTGAGTCCGTTGACGTACTTGTCTTGGAAGGTGTTGCCGAGGGGAGAGATGAAGGTGGGGTCTTCGACGGAGCCGTTCGCACGGCGGCTGATGCGTCGCGCCATCCAGCGGTAGCAATTCCCGAGCGTATCCGGATCGGTCAGTGTACCCCATGCAAACCCGAGGGTATCGTCATTGGGGCGCTGCTGGGCCAGTTGGAACCAGACCGAGTCCAATGGCACGGGGTTCGGTATGGTGGTGGTGCTGGTGAGCACTTTGCCTTCGGCCTCGATGCGCAGGTCGTAGGTGCGGCCCACCTCTCCGAAGAGCGCGGTGTTCGCTGTGGAGTACACGCAGATGTCCGCGTTGCTCACAAGCGCTGGGTCGAGGCCGGTGATCTCGGAGAACAAGACACGCTGCTCGGGGGTAAGCGCTGATGTGCACAGTTGATCGAGTTGTACAGGGCCATTCCCATTGTCCACGGTGATCACAGCGCCACGCACGAAGCTGTTCGAGATCGCTGCGGCATCCAGCGGTTCGAAGTAGCTCTGGGTGCGCGTTAGAATGATGAAGGGGGGGAGACCCGGCTCGATGGTGCCTTCCACCACGAGCTGTTCCGGCGTATCGGGCAGCTCCACGGTGATCTCTTTTTCGCAACCGATGAGGAGCATCACAGCGGGGACCAGAAGGAGGAGGTGTGCGCGTTTCATCAGAATTGGAAGTTCCAGGTGACGGACGGAAGGATGCTGAACAACGAAACCTGTTTGGCCACCGGTCGAAGGTCGTTGGTGGCGGTGGAGCCTTCGGTGGTGAAGTAGTAGAAGTAGGGATTGGCGCGGTTGTAAGCGTTGTAGACCGCGAAGGTCCAGCTGCTGCGGTAGCGGCGTTGCACGGTGGTGACCTCGCCGGTGAGCTTGTCCTTCACTTCCTTGGTGGCCTTGTTCTTGAGCGTAGCTGCGAAGTCGAGGCGGTGGTAGGGTGCCATGCGGAAACCGTTCCGTTCGCTGAATTGGCTCACCACACGACCTTCGATGAAGTAGCGCTGCACGGGCAGCGTGGTGGCTTGTCCGGTGCTGTAAACGAAGGTGCCGCCGAAGGTCCAGCGCTCGTTGAGTTCGTACCCGGTCACCAGGCTGATGTCGTGCCGGCGATCCCAACGGCTGGGGAACTCACGTCCCTCATTGATCTCGTCGAATTGGCGCATGGTCTTGCTCCAGGTGTAACCAGCCCAACCGGTGAACTTGCCCAAGCGGCGCTTCAGGAAGAACTCCGCCCCATAGCTCCAGCCCTTGCCGTAGGTGAGGAAGGCATCGTAGTTGGTGTTGGCCCCATCCTGTGGTTGCGTGCCCTCCTTGTATTCGATCTGGTTGAACATGTCCTTGTAGTACACTTCAACGCTGGCCTCGTACTTGCGGTCCCACAGGTCGCGGAAGTAGCCGACCGCATATTGGTACGCCACCTGGGGCTTCACGTTCTTCCCGCTGGGGATCCAAACATCGGTGGGTAGGCCGATGCTGCTGAAGCTGGCCAGGTGCACGTATTGCAGGTTGCGGTTGAAGCTGGCTTTCACGCTGCTGGTGGCGCCGGTCTTGTAGCGCATGGATAGGCGCGGCTCCAGACCGTAATAGGTCTTGATCGCTTCGCCGGGAGTGTAGTCGCGCGTGCCGGTAGCCGTGCCTGCATCATCGAAGAGGTACTCTTTGAACCGACCGACGTGGGCGAAGTAGGAGAGGCGCACACCAGCGTTCACACGGAGTTCATCGCTCACATCATAATCGTCCTGGATGTACACCGCGGCCTCATGAGCGCGCAGCTTGGATGGCGTGTCGATGTCGAATTCGGTATCGCCGCTGGCCACGTCCACGGTGCTTGGGGTGTAGACGTGGTAGGTGTAGTTCACGCCATACTTCAATTCATGGCGAACGGAGGGATATTGGTTGAAGTCCAGTTTCAGTCCGTAATCCTTGATGCCGCTGCTAAGGCCGAACTTGAAATCATCCTGGCCTCCGGAGAAGCTGAATTGGTAGTCGCTGAAGATGGCGGTGGTGTTGAGGAATAGTTTTGGGCCGAACACGTGGTTCCAACGGCCGCTCACCGTGGCATTACCCCAAGGGATCTTGAAATTGGGACTTCCGGGTTGGCTTCCCGAAAGGTCGAACACGTCGCGTCCGAAGTAGCCGCTCAGGAAGAAACGGTCTTTGTCGCTGAGGCGGTAGTTGGCCTTGGCGTTGATGTCGTAGAAGAAGTAGCCGCTGCCAGCGAAGGCGCCTTCCGGGTTGATGAAGGGTTTGGCGAGCACATCGATGTAGGTGCGGCGGGCGCTCACGATGAACGAGCTCTTTTCCTTCACGATGGGGCCTTCCAAGGTCAGGCGGCTGCTGATGAGGCCGATGCCGCCTTGTCCGTGGAATTCCTTGTCATTGCCGTCCTTCATGGTGATGTCGAGCACGCTGCTTGTGCGGCCGCCGTAGTTGGCGGGCATGCCCCCTTTGATCAGCTCGATGTTCTTCACGGCATCGGCATTGAACACGCTGAAGAAGCCGAAGAGGTGGCTGGCATTGTACACGGTCGCGTTATCCAGCAGGATCAGGTTCTGGTCAGGACCTCCGCCGCGCACATAGAAGCCGCTGTTGCCTTCGCCGTTGCTCTTCACTCCGGGCAGGTATTGGATCGTCTTGAGGATGTCGACCTCCCCCAGCAGTGCTGGCAGCGTGCTCAGTTTCTGCACGTCCAACTCCACTGTTCCCATTTGGGTGCTCTCGGTGTTCTTGGCCTTTTCGCCCACCACTTCGAACTCCTTGGCCACGATGGCTTTGGTACGCGCATCCAGGTTCAGCTTCAGGTCCGCCTTCAGTTCCACCACCTGGCTGCTTTCTTCGAAACCCACATAGCTCATCACGATGGTGTACTTCCCCGGAGGGAGGTTGAGCACGTAGTATCCGTACGTGTTCGTGGTGGTGCCGGTCATCGTTTCCTTGGCGTACACGTTCGCGCCGATGAGGGTCTCGCCGGTGGCTGCATCCTTCACGTATCCGCTGATGGTGAGGTTCCCTTGCGCCGTTGAGACGAGGCTAGCCAAGAGGAGGAGTAGAAGAATGATCGAGCGCATGCCGGGTTTGGGCTGATGAAAGCGGCGCAAAACTACCCGTGTTGCCGAGCGGGACCGACACCGGTCGTCCATGTTGGCTGCCATTGGTCACACAAACACCTATTCACATCAGCTTGTTGACGCATTGGCCTTTGATTTCGCATTCCGGTGAAAATGCCGTAGCGTTCGCAGCGGAGCTTTGCGGCAACTCTTACCAAGCCATGCAAGCCATTCTACGCAAGTACAGCCCAGGCCTCATGACGGCCGCGATCTACACGGGTATCCTGCTCTTCGCACTGCTCTGCACGTTCGCCGGACGGTGATCCGCTGTGCTATTCCCTCGGGATCGCTACATTTGCGCCCCCGAATGGTTTAACGCAGCCTTCGGGGTGGCTAGAAGCCGTTCCCCAATGCGTGACATT
>JAEUTC010000013.1 GCA_016787985.1 Flavobacteriales bacterium
TCCCCAAGGGGTGGCCCAGGGCGATGGCCCCGCCATTCGGATTGATGCGCGGGTCGTTGTCTGCGATACCCAAGCTGCGCGTGCAGCTGAGCACCTGTGCGGCGAACGCTTCATTGAGTTCCAGGACATCGACCTGTTCCAGAGTGATCCCAGCTCTCTTCAGGGCCAACTTGCTCGCATTCACCGGTCCGATGCCCATGATGCGCGGTTCCACACCGACCACACCACTGCTCACGATACGGGCGAGGGGTTTCAAGCCGTGGCGCTGAAGGCCCGCTTCGCTCGCCACCAGCACGGCTGCTGCTCCGTCGTTCAAGCCACTGGCGTTGCCCGCCGTCACGGACCCATTCTTTCGGAAGGCTGGTTTCAGGCCTGCAAGACCTTCCAACGTCGTCTTGGGCTTCACGAACTCGTCGGTGGCGAACAGCACCGGTTCACCCTTCCGCTGCGGAATGGAAACCGGGGCTATCTCCTGCGCCATTCTTCCGCTGCTTTGGGCCGCCGCCGCTTTTTGTTGGCTCCATAGGGCGAAACGGTCCTGGTCTTCGCGGGTGATGGCCTGCGACATGGGCAGGTCCAAGAGATTCTCGGCGGTTTCGCCCATGGCGTCCACCCCGAACTTCTCCTTCATGGCCGGGTTCACGAAACGCCAGCCAAAACTGCTGTCGAAGAGTTGGGCATCGCGACCATACGGGGTGCTGGTCTTGCTCATCACCCAAGGCCCACGCGTCATGTGCTCCACGCCACCGGCGATGAAGAGGTCACCGCTTTCCGCCGCGATCGCCCGTCCAGCTTGCACCACAGCGCTCATGCCCGAGGCGCAAAGGCGGTTCACCGTTTCGCCAGGCACGGTAACAGGAAGGCCTGCGAGTAGGGAAGCCATGCGTGCCACGTTCCGGTTATCCTCACCGGCCTGGTTGGCACAACCCATGATCACATCTTCCACCGCGGCTGGGTCTAGGCCGGGATGACGGGCCATCAGCGCATGCAGAACATGGGCGGCCAGGTCATCGGCCCGCACCGGCGAAAGGCTCCCGGTGAAACTGCCGATGGGCGTGCGGATGGCATCAACGATGTAGGCGGCTTTCATGCGGTGGTATGTTCATCAGGGAACCAAGGCTTCCCCGTGCGGTAAACGGTTCCTTTGAAAAGGGCTACGACCTCACTGCGTTGGTTGCTCACGGTGATGTGGTAGATCCCGATACGGTTGCTCAGGCTCATCTCTTCCGATTTGGCGGTCAGGACGTCACCTTCCTTCACCGGTTTGGTATGGCTGATGGAGGTCTCCACAGAAACACTCTGGATGCCATGGCTGTTGGCGGCGAAAGCCAGGCAACTGTCAGCTAAAGAATAGGAGATGCCCCCATGCGCGATGGCGAAGCCGTTCAGCATTTCGGCCCGTACGGTCATCCGCAACACGCAGTGCCCAGCTTCGATCGTCACGCGCTCGATCCCCAGCCACAGGCTGAAGGGGTCGTTCTCGTACATGCGGGCCACCACGCGCTGGGCGAGGGTCGGTTGTTCCATGGCGGCCAAAGGTATCCGTCAGGCCTCGTCGAACAGTTCCTTGCCCAGCACGCCTTCGTGTTCCAGCAGCCATTTCTTGCGCCATATACCACCGATGTAGCCGGTGAGCAATCCTTCACTGGACAGTACCCGGTGGCAGGGAACGATGATGGGGATGGGGTTGCTTCCACAGGCATTGCCCACGGTGCGTGCGATCGCCTTGCCACCGATACGGTCGGCGAGTGCTTGGTAGGTGGAAGCGCTGCCGTAGGGTATGTCCTCCAGCATCGCCCACACGAGTTGCTGGAATCGGCTGCCCAGCCGTTGGACAGGGAGCTCGAACTTCCGCGACCGGCGCTCGAAGTAGGCATCGAGCTGGCGATGGGCCTGTTCAAGCACCGGTGGGAGTTTCGCCTGTCGCACATGCAGCGCTTCGAACGAAAGGCGGGTGATCAAAGCACCATCGCTTTCCACCCACAACTTGCCGACCGGGCTTTCCACCACCACCACATGGAGCGGTGCGAACAGTTCGGGTTCCGAGGTTTTCGGCCTGCTGGGCATGGGCACGGCGGATATCTTCGGGCAAAATACCACCAATGGCCTGGTTCACCAACGACTTCAATGCCTTCTTCAAGGATCTGGCGAAGAACAACAACAAGGAATGGTTCGATGCGAACCGCAAGCGCTACGAGGCCAGCGTGAAGAAACCCTTCGAGGCCTTCGTGGGTGATGCCATCGCACGGATCGCCAAGCAGGACAAAACGGTACGGATCGAGCCGAAGGAGGCCATCTTCCGCATCAACCGCGATATCCGCTTCAGCAAGGACAAGACGCCCTACAAGCTGAATTGCTCGGCGATCATCTCACCGGCCGGGCGTAAGGACCACTCCACTCCGGGCATCTACTTCGAACTCGGTCCGGAGAGCGTGAAGTTCTATGGTGGGGCCTACCAGCCGGAGAAGGAGCAGCTCGAGCGCATCCGCACGGCCATCATGACTGATACCAAAGGATTCCGAAGGACGATCGATAACAAGGCCTTCAAGGCGCTTTTCGGCGCAGTGCATGGGGAAGCGAACAAAGTGCTGCCGGCCGAATTCAAGGAAGCGGCGAAGAAGGAACCCTTGATCGCCAACAAGCAGTTCTACGTGATGGCAGAACGCCCATCGAAGTTGGTGGCAGCCCCCACCTTGCTGGACGAGTTGATGGAGCACCATGCCGCCATGGCCCCTTTCAATAGCTGGTTGGCTTCGGCGATGAAGTAGGTACCAACGAAAGAGCGCCCGCCTTTCGGCGAGCGCTCCTCGACTTTCACCGAAGCGGACCTTACTGGGCTTTGCCGGTAAGTTCCACGGTCAGCTCGATCGCGTCGTTCAGCACCACGTCCTTCATAGGAGCCTTCCACGCCACGCCGTACTTCTGGCGGTCGAAGGAGAGCTTGCCGGTGGCCTTGGCCACGCCGTTCTCTTCGGTCACCACGATGTCGGTCACTTTCTCGTCGTTGGTCTTGCCACGGAGGGTCAATTTGCCGGTAGCAGAAGCACCTTCCACGCTGGTGATCTCGAACGTAGCGGTCGGGAAGCTATCCACAGCGAAGAAGTCAGCGCTGCTGAGGTGACCCACGAGCATGCTCTTGGTACCTTCCTTGCTGCCATCGGGAGCGTAAGCGCTGTCCATGGGAGCGATGCTCTTCATGTCAACCGTGAACTTTCCACCGGTCACTGCGCCACCCTTCACGCTGAAAGAACCTTCGGTCATGCCGATGGTGCCGTTGTGGCTCTTCACGCCGAGCATGGTGCCCGTCCAGGTCAACTTGCTGGCCGAAGCATCAACGGTGTAGGACTTCTCCATCGCAGCCAGGGCTGCGAGGCTATCGGCAGCGGCCTTTTCCTTGGCAGCAGCGATCTCAGCTTCGCTAGGACCGCAAGCGACGAGGGCTACGGCTGCCAGAGCGACAACGGACAGAACGGGGGATTTCATGTTAGGTTGAATGGTTGTTTGGGGGCGCAAAGGAACGGAGAATTTGTTCCCCATGGAAAATAGCCTTGAAATTTCGACGAATGCCGCTATCTGATCAACGAAACCCCTTGCGATGCGGTACGAAGTAGGGTAGAAGGCCGATAACGGTCTTCACCATACTGTGCTTGAAGGCGCTCCAGCACACCGAGCCAATGCGCGGCGCCTTTCTCCTCGGCCCAGGCCAACAAGCCCTTGGGGTAGTTCACCCCCTTGGTCATGGCCAGGTCGATGTCTTGCGCGCTGGCCACCCGCCAGAACAGCGCATCGGCCGCCTCGTTGATCAGCATGGCGAGGATGCGTTCGGTTATGATCGCTGAGAGCGCGGTAGGCACAGGTTCTTGCACCTGTTCCTGCCCCTGCTTCTGGTCATACCGATAATAGCCCCGTCCGCTCTTCCTCCCCAGCCTCCCGCTCTCCACCTGCCGCTGCTGCGTGAAGCTGGGCTTGTAGCGCGGGTCGTAGAAAAAGGCTTCCCACACGGTCTTCGTTACCGTGAAGTTGATGTCGTTGCCGATCAGGTCCATCAGCTCGAAGGGCCCCATCTTGAAGCCCACGCTCTTCATGGCCGCATCGATGGTGGGCATGTCGGCGATGCCTTCCTCGTAGATGCGGATAGCCTCGCCGTAGAAGGGCCGCGCCACACGGTTCACAATGAACCCAGGAGTGTCCTTGCAGACCACCGGAACCTTGCCCCAAGCGGTCATCAGGGTGGCGCATCGACTGGCGAGGGCTTCGTCGCTGGCCAGACCGGGCACTACCTCTACTAGCGGCAGCAGGGGAGCAGGATTGAAGAAGTGCAGGCCCACCATACGCTCGGGGTGTTTCAGCCTACCGGCAATGGCCGTGACGGATAGGGAGGAGGTGTTGGTGGCAAGGATGGCATCGCCCGCCACAATGCCTTCCAGCTCCGCGAAGAGCTTCTGCTTGATGCCGAGGTCCTCGATGATGGCCTCGATCACCAGCCCGCTGCCCGCGAGGTCCTTCAGGTCGCTGGCCGGGGTGATGCGGCCGTGGATGCCATCGGCCTGCTCGGCGGTGAGCTTGCTCTTCTCCACCAGCTTGTCCAGGGTCTTTCGCAGACCCACCAGGGCCTTGTCCACGGCTTCGCGTCGCGTGTCGAACAGCACCACCTTGTGCCCGGCCTGCGCGGCCACTTGCGCAATGCCGCTGCCCATCGTCCCAGCGCCGATCACGGCGACGTTCATTGAACTATCCATGTCTTATCCGCCGAAGCTGGTGCGTAGGCGTGGGCGCGAAGATCGGGGTGGCGATCAGATGAACAGGGTTCCATACCGTCCCTTTGCGCATTTATCCGTTTACATCCGTGTGCACCTGCCTGCCGGTAGGCAGGTCCGTGGTTCAATGCACGGTAGGTCGACCCAGTGGGTCGACGCTACAAGTTCCCTGTAGCGATCTATTCGCCGCGGTAGACGGGTTTACGTTTCTCCAGGAACGCCTTCACCCCCTCATTGTAATCGTGGCTGCGGCCGGCGATGGATTGCAACTCGTTCTCCACATCCAACTGCCCGTCCATGGTGTTGTCCAGCCCGCGGTTCAAGGCTTCCTTGGTGAGGGCGATGGCCTTGGTGGGCATGGTGGCCAGCTTCTTCGCGAGTGCCGTGGCTTCGTTCATCAATTCGGCATCGGGCACTGCCTTCCAGATCATGCCCATTTGCTCGGCTTCTTTGGCGCTCACCTTGGGGGCCAGGATCATTTGCCCGAATGCCCGCTGCATGCCCACCAATCGTGGTAGGGTGAACGTGCCGCCGCTATCGGGGATCAGGCCGATGTTGATGAAGCTCTGGATGAAGTTGGCGCTCTCGGCCGCCAGCGTGAGGTCGCAGGCGTAGGCGATGTTGGCTCCGGCACCGGCCGCCACACCGTTCACCGCGCACACCACTGGCTTGGGTAGGTTGCGGATGCGCCGCACGATGGGGTTGTACTGCGTGCTGATGATCTCCTCGATCTTGGTGCCCGGCGCAATGGCCTCGGCCAGGTCCTGACCCGCACAGAAAGCACGCCCTTCGCCGGTGAGCAGCACGGCCCGCACGCTAGCATCGTCCTTTACCTTGTCCAGTGCATCAATGGTCTCCAAGGCCATCTCGCGGTCGAAGCTGTTCAGCTTGTCCGGACGGTTCAGGGTGATGGTGGCGACGCCGTCGGCGATGGTGAAGAGGATCTTGGTGTAGGACATGCGACGAAGATCGGTCGATCAGCGGAGAGGATGATCAGGTGGTTCCGCTTGGGGGCGTTGAACGGTGATGTATTGACGCTAATTTTGAAGCATGGCGACAACTAAGAACAAGCTTACCTTGACCGTCCGCCGCGAAGTGGCTCGGAAGGCAAGAGCCATTGGGCGCGCACGGGGGCAGAGCGTCTCGCGCATGTTCGAGGAATGGGTGATGCGCATGTCGGAGTCGGAGGATCCGCTTCTGGCTATGGCCGGGCTCTGGAAGGACCGTGACATTACGCTTCAAGATCTCCGCGCAAAAGCATGGAGCCGGTCCTGATCGATACGTCAGTGATCATCGGTGTTCTGCGCCAACATGACAATGTCTTGCGTTTGGCGGAGAGCGTGAAAGGGCGCCCCAAAGCAGTCACTGACGCCGTTGTGGGAGAGCTGTTGGCAGGCGCGCGTGACAAGCGTGAGTTCTTCGCACTTCATCGGCACTTGGAGGATAACTTCATCTGGCTCTCGACGAACGAACGGATGTCCACCCTTTTTCGCAGTATCCTGATCCGTTACGGTCCTGATAAAGGGGTACACCTGGTCGATTTCCAGATCGCAGCCTGCGCTATGGCCTACAGCGTTCCTCTGCTGACACTGAACAAGAAGCACGTGGCGTTCATCGAAGGGCTGGAGATCGCCTGAGAAGGACTACCGCTCAGCGTCACGGACCTCCACGTACAGTGCGATCGCTTCTTTAGCCATCGTTTGTGCATGGTCGAAGTTCACTCCATAAGTGATGCAACCGGGAAGTTCCGGTACGGTCACTGTGTAGCCACCTTCCGGCTCGGCAGAAAGAGACACTTGGTACGACTTAGTACCGATAACCACCTGGATCGATCGTGTGGTAGGCATTCCCATTTTCTGATCGCCTGCACTAAGCGAAGACGAAGTGTCTGATCCTCTGATCACCTTATCGGTCACAAACACTTGAACTGATCAAAAGGCTCCAAACAATCCTGGCACTTCCATAGTGCCTTGCAGGCCGTGCTGCCGAAGAGCGATAGCATCACGGTGTTCTTCGATCCGCATTGGGGGCACTGCACCACCGGTTGTACGCCTTTCAGCGCGCGGATGTCGGCGCTCTTCTCCGGCGGGGCGATGCCGTATTCCTTCAGCTTGCGTTTGCCTTCGTCCGTGATCCAGTCGGTGGTCCAGGCGGGGGAGAGGGTCAGTTTCACTTCCACCTCGGGCACGCCGGCCTCCAGCAGTTCCTTCTTGATATCGGCCGCCATCACGTCCATGGCCGGGCAGCCGGTGTAGGTGGGGGTGATGGTGATGATGGCCTTGCCACTCTCCTCCACCTCCACACTGCGCACCACTCCCAGCTCCAGCACGTTGATGACCGGGATCTCCGGGTCCTTCACGTAGTCGAGGAGCTCGAGGATGCGGTGTTTGGTTATCATGGCTAGGTCATCAGGAGCCGAAGTAAGCCCTTGCATGATGCGGAAATTCCTCTTCATAGAACGGATATGAGATCCCGTAGATGGTAACATCAAATCCTTCATTGTCCATACCAGACAAGTAGGATCCAACTCCTTTAACCACGGTTCCCTTCGAGTTGAACACCACAAGCTCGGCTAACGCTGGAGTTTCGATGCATTTGAACTCGGCGTCATCCAAGTCCAATGTGATACCGTTCTTTCCGCAATACTCTGTGATGAATGAATAGCCTGACCCAGCCTCACTGAAGCTTATCCGCCCAATTACAACTCCCATTGGAGCATCGGCCCTTTCAAGTTGGGTGGTGCCAATGAAAACGCCACCAAGGAGAATGCGATAGGGCTCCATTCTGCATCAGCGTATTCAAGCATTTTACCCTACCACGCCACCCCCGGATACGCCCGCGTCACATGCTGCATCTCCGCGAGGATGAATCCCATGTGCTCGCTGTGCAGGCCCTTGCGACCCCCGGTCATCATGAAGCCATCCGCGGGACGCTTCAAGGTGGCTTCGGCCAGCACCTGGTCCACGGTCTTGCTCCAATTCGCCTTGATGGCGGCTATCTCGGGTGCGACACCCGCCTTGGTCATCTCTTCCAGCACGGCATCACTCTCGAAAAGCTCACCGGTGTAGGTCCACAGGTTGTCCAAAGCGGCTTGGGCGCGCTGGTGGCTCTCCTCGGTGCCATCGCCGAAGCGGATGATCCACTCGCTGCTGGCGCGCAGGTGGTAGGTGGCCTCCTTCACGGCTTTGCCCGCGATGGCGGCGAGCTGTTCATCCGTGCTCTTCTGCAGGGCTTGCATCAGTGGCAGGTGGTAGGCATCGAAGAGGAAGCTGCGCACCATGGTGTGGGCGTAGTCGCCGTTGGGCTGCTCCATCAATTTCACATTGGTGAACTGGCGCTCCATACGGAGATAGGCCAGGTCGTCCTCTGAGCGGCCCTTGCCTTCCACCTGGCCTGCGTACGTCAGCAGGTTTCGGGCTTCGCCGAGGTGGTCCAGCGCGCGGTTGGTCAAGGCGATGTCCTCCTCCAGGATGGGCCCGTGTCCGCACCATTCGCCAAGGCGTTGGCTCAGGATGAGGAGGTCGTCGGCGAGACGAAGGGTGTAGGTGAAGAGGGCGCTTTGTTCCATGGTGTTGGGGACGATCATGATCGACCCTTACTAGATGTATTTCGCGCCCTCCGGCATGGTGTAGAAGGTGGGATGCCGATAGGCCTTGTCATCCGCCGGGTCGTAGAAGCTCTCGGCGTCCTCGGGGCGGCTGGCGTGCACGTGCTGCGAGGCCACCACCCAGATGCTGTTGCCCTCCTGGCGGCGGGTGTATACGTCTCGCGCGTTCTCGATCGCCATTTGCGGATCGGCCGCGTGCAAACTGCCTACGTGCTTGTGTTCCAAACCACGCTTGCTCTGGATGAAGATCTCCCAGAGGGGCCAGTTGTTGGGGTTGTCGCTCATTGGTATCCGGTGGTAACAGTGGTAGGTTGACCCGATGGGTCGACGCTACAGGTCCTTCGGTAGTGAATTATGCAGCTTTGCGTTTGGCCTTCTTGGCGGCGTAGGCCACGGCGGCTTCACGCACCCAGGCACCTTCGTTGTGGGCCTTGTTGCGGGCGGCCAAGCGCTCCTTGTTGCAGGGGCCATTCCCGGCCACCACGTTGTTGAATTCGGTCCAATCGATGGTGCCCCAGTCGTAATGCTTCGTTTCCTCGTTCCACTTCAGGTCAGGATCGGGGATGGTGAGGCCAATGACTTCTGCTTGCTGCACGGTGCGATCGATGAAGATCTGGCGCAGTTCATCGTTGCTCTGGCGTTTGATCTTCCACTTCATGCTCTGGGCGCTGTGCGGGCTGTTCGCATCGGTGGGGCCGAACATCATCAAGCTGGGCCACCACCATCGGTTCAGGGCATCCTGCGCCATTTCCTTCTGCCCGGGCGTGCCTTTCGCCAGCACGGCCATGATCTCGTAGCCCTGGCGCTGGTGGAAGCTTTCCTCCTTGCAGATACGCACCATGGCGCGGGCGTACGGTCCGTAGCTGGTGCGGCAGAGCATCACCTGGTTCATGATGGCGGCACCATCCACCAACCAGCCGATGGCACCGATGTCGGCCCACGTGAGGGTGGGATAATTGAAGATGCTGCTGTATTTGGCTTTGCCGCTCAGTAGGTCGTCGATGGTCTGTTCCCGGCTCACGCCCATCGTCTCCACAGCACTGTACAAATACAGCCCATGGCCTGCCTCATCCTGCACTTTGGCCAACAAGATGGCCTTGCGCTTCAGGCTCGGTGCACGGGTTATCCAGTTGCCTTCAGGCAGCATACCCACTACTTCGCTGTGCGCGTGCTGGCTGATCTGGCGGATCAGGTTCTTGCGGTAGGCATCGGGCATCCAATCCTTCGGCTCGATCTTCTGCTCAGCGTCGATCTTGGCTTGGAAGATGTCTTCGAGGTTCTTCACGTCCGTCATGGGCGGGTTCTTGAGGGGTTGCTAAGATAGAGCGGCCAAGCGGACCACACTTGACCGACGTCAGGTCCAGAACAAGCTACCAGGGTCATCTGTTCCAAGCAACACATCAGCAAGACCCCAACCGCTACTTTTGCCGCCCTTGAAGATGACCACCCGCATGGCCCGGTTCCATTCCCTCGAAGTCGCAAGCGTACACCAAGAGACGCCCGAGTGCATCGTTGTCGGTTTCCGGATACCGGAGTCGGAACAGGCTGATTTCGCCTTCGTGCACGGCCAGTACCTTACCCTGAAGCTTTCTGTGAACGGGGAGGAATTGCGCCGCAGCTATAGCATCTGCAGCAGTCCACTGGATAAGGACGAGGTGCGCATCGCGGTGAAGAAGGTGCCCGGCGGCCGGGCCAGCACACAACTGGTGGATAAGTTGAAGCCCGGCATGCGCATCGAGGTGATGACGCCCATGGGCAATTTCACCACAGCGTTGGATGGTTCCAAGGCCCGGCATTTCGTGGCGTTCGCGGCAGGCAGTGGAATTACGCCCATCCTAAGCATCCTCAAGACCGTGCTCCGGACCGAGCAAGGCAGCCGGTTCACGCTCTTCTATGGTAATACGGACCAGGATCGCATCATCTTCCGATCCCGTCTTGATGAGTTGAAGGGCCAGTTCGGGGAGCGGCTGTCGGTTCACCACATCCTGTCCAAGGGCGTGGATGAGGACATGCTCTTCAACGGCCGGATCACGAAGGAAAAGGCCGTTCAGTTGCTTCAGCGCTTCGTGAGCGACCCCATGGACAAGGAGTTCTTCATCTGTGGTCCTGAACAGATGATGGTGAATGTGAGCGAAGCGTTGGAGAACCAAGGGGTGGACAAGAAACACATCCACATCGAGCTCTTCACTACCCCTGTGGCCACCGAAGCGAAGAAGCCCACAGCGGTCGAAGATACCGGCGACTTCGACGGGGTGTCTGAAGTGAAGGTCATCATGGATGGTCGCGAGCACCTGATCAAGCTCTCCACGAAGGGCGATTCCGTCCTCGATGCGGCCTTGGATGCCGGACTCGATGTGCCGTTCGCCTGCAAGGGCGCGGTCTGCTGCACCTGCAAGGCGCGTGTGGTGGCGGGCAAGGTGGAGATGGATATGAACTATGCCCTGACCGATGATGAGGTGGCCGACGGCTATGTGCTCACCTGCCAGACCCATCCACGTAGCGCGAACGTCACGGTCGATTACGACCAGCATTGATGTTGTCGCCGCTCCAGCAATTGGGAATAGCGTAAAAGATCAAGGCGGGCTTACGGGCCCGCCTTGCTGTTCTCTCCGCCTTGGTTATGTTGTTTTGTAAGGCAGGGGAGAAGTAGGTATCACATCAGAAACTCGCTTGGGCGTACCCGGAGAGCTTGGATTGGATGTGGGTGAGGTAGTGTTCGCTGTGGTAGAACCCGCCGAGCTCCTCGCTGTACCGGATGATGGCGGAAGGGAAATCGGTGTAGAAGGGATCCACGTTCGGGGAGGCCGTCTGTTGCAAGCTCACCGTGCACTCGTAGTCAGGGTATTTCACCAAGTCCTTGGGTAGCACGGTCTCAATGGCGATGAGCTTGTCCTGATAGCCTTCCTTGGTGATGCGCACCGCATAACTCGCGTCGATATCGAGTTCGAGTTCGAAGCGCCCGCGTTTGTCGCTTTCCAATTTACCCAGCTCCACATTGTCCTTGAACAAGGTCACCTGGTAGCCATCCATCCGTTTGCCCTCCACCAGCACTTGACCGTGGACAGGTAGGTACCATCCTTCCGCTTGGTCGCGGCGATCTACGAGCTTGCCTTGGGCCTGCACACTTCCGTGTACGACCATGGCTAGGAGGAGGGCGCTGAGGGAGATGGTTTTCATGCGCTGGGAGATTGCGTTCACGCCGTTCTACGCGAGGGGCTCGATGAAGGTTTCACTAGGCCACCTTGAAGAAGGGAACCCGGTCCTGGTCGACTTCGGAGATGGGTAGGGCTACGTGGATGCTGGTTCCCTTGTCCAAGGCGCTTTCCGCCCACACTTCGCCTCCGTGTTTAGCGACGATGCGCTGCACGATGGCCAGGCCTACGCCCGAACCTTCGAATTGTTCCGCTTTGTGCAGGCGTTTGAATATCCCGAAGGCTTGTTCTTTGTGTTGGGCATCAAAACCGACACCATTATCCCGTACCGTGATCAGGTCCCGCTCGTCGGTGCGGATATGTTGGATCCGGATCTCGGGAAGTTCACGGTTCCGGGAGAATTTGAGCGCATTGGAAAGTAGGTTCTGCAGGACGACCTTCAGCATGGGCGCGTCGGAGAGGACATGGGCATCGGGAGCGATGTCCACATGGATCTGCGACTTGCGGGCATCGGCCACTTGTTCGTCGATGCACTGTTCCACAAGGTTCCGCAGGTTCACATCGCGTCGGTCGATCTCGCGTTTATTGGTCTGCGAGAAACGAAGCAGATCATCCACCAGTTCCAACATGCGTTGTGCGCCGTTGTTGATGCGGTCCGCGAATTCAGCGAGGTCGTCCGGGGCCTGATCCTTGGCAGCGGCACGCAGGTGATCGCTCAATGCGGCGATGTTCTTGAGCGGCGACCGGAGGTCATGCGCTACGGTGTACGAGAACGAACCGAGGTCTTCGAGTGCTTCCAGTAACTGACCGGTCCGTGCAGCTACGCGTTTGTCCAGTTCGGCGTTCAGTTTCTTGATGCGCTGTTCCTCCTGCTTGCGATCGCTGATGTCCTTGATCACGGCTTGGAAGGCATGGGTGCCGTGGAGCTCTTTACCCAGGTAGGTGGCGGTCATCAAGCAATCGATCAAGTCGCCCTTGGCATTGCGCAGGGTGAGTTCCACGTTGACGAACTCGTTACCCGTCCGCCTGCCTTTCAGGGAGCGCACCAGGTCACCCGCATTCTCCAAATGATCGGTGAACCGTTGCTGAAGCAGCCGATCGATGGGCAGCCCTAACAGTTTGCCGCACGCTGCATTGGCTTGGATGATACCTCCGCGGTGGTCCACCACCACGATAGGGTCTCCCGAGGTATCGAAGATCTGCTGGTATTTGTGGAGCAGCCGATCCTTATCGTCGCGCAGGTTATGGATCTCATAGGCCTGCTTGATCTTCAAGGTCAGGTCGTTCAGATCCCAGGGTTTGGTGCAATAGGCGTAGATACCGCCATCGTTCACCGCCGCGATCACGGCCTCCACATCGGAGAAGCCGGTGAGCAACATGCGCATGGAGCGTGGGAACCTTTCGCGTGCTATGGCCAGGAATTCGGACCCGGTCATATCGGGCATCCGCTGGTCGGAGATGATCACATGCACGGGCTCCTTCTCTAAAATGGTGAGCGCCTCCGCCGCGCTATGGGCGAGGAGGACATCCATTTCACGCCGGAAGGTGGAACGGAAGGATTTGAGATTGTTCTCCTCGTCGTCCACGAAGAGGACACGGATCATCTTTTCGTTCATGCCCGAAGTTGTTGTGCCTTCGTGTGGCGGATGGGGAGTAGGAGAGTGACAGTGGTTCCTGCCCCCGGCAGGCTTTCCACTTGGATACGGCCGTAATGATCTTGGATGATGCCATAGACGATGGCCAAGCCGAGGCCTGTGCCTTCGCCAACGGGTTTCGTGGTGAAGAAGGGGTCGAACATGCGTGCTTTCACCTCCTCGCTCATACCGATGCCATTATCCGAGATATCGACCCTCACGAGGTCATCCACGCGTGAGGTGGTCACCATGATCTCCCGGTCGGTGATATCCGGTCGCGCCAGGGTGGCCTGGATCGCATTGGTCAGCACGTTCATGAATACCTGGTTCACTTTACCAGGGAAGCACTCCACCAGCGGTATGTCGCCGTAATTGGTCCTCACGGTGACCTTGTCTCGGAGGTTGGGCGCAAGGAGCGCCAAGGTGTTCTTCAACCCTTCCTTCAGGTCGGTATCCTTCAGGTCGTCCTCATCCAAGCGCGAGAAATTGCGCAGCCCGCGCACGATCTCCGCCGTTCGTTTGGATCCTTCGGAAATGCTGCCGATGATGTCATCCAATTCTTCGATGGATTCATCGATCCCGAGTTTCTTCTCGCGGTCCTTCAGCTTCTTGAGGCCTTCAGCTGCGGCTTGGGGTTCCAGTGAGCGGTACTCTTGCATCACCTCCACGATCTCGGAGATGTTCCGCTTCAGCGGCATGATGTTGCTGGTGATGAAGTTGATCGGGTTGTTGATCTCGTGGGCGATACCAGCCGTGAGTTGACCCAACGAAGCCATCTTCTCGGCGTTCACCAGTTGGGTCTGTGTCCGCTTCAGGTGCTCATTGGATTCCTGGAGATCCTGCGTACGCTTCGCGACTTTCTCTTCGAGCATCGCGTTCTGCTCGCGTATGATGCGTTGGTTCTCCAGCGAGGCGGCCAGCGCATCGGCCTGTGAACGTTCCTTTTCCTTCCGAAGGGTATTGATGCGGTCGGCGAGACCGAAGGAGAGGAGGACGGCTTCCATGGCGGAGCCGATGGGCATGGTGTAGATGGTGATGTAGTTGTATTCCAGAATGCCGACATCCTTCATCACATAGACGACAACGCCGATAAGGAATGTGCTCCAGGCCAAGAGGAAGAACGAAGCTTGACGGGATCCATTCCGACGCGCGACAACGGCGGTCGCGAACATGAATGTCGCGAACGCACCAGTGGCTACTTGGTCCAACTGGTAGCCTAGCAAGGGGTCGATCGTAGCATAGATGACCGCGATGATGATGAGGAAGCCGTACCAGGCAGGCAGCCATTGGTCCAGTTTTGGTGCGAAGCGCTTCGTATCGATGAACGACCGCATGAAGGCACTAGCGGCCAACGCTGATATCAAGGTCAGTATCACCGAGGCGCGTTGAGCCCACCAAGAATGTTCTGGCCAGAGATAGAACTGTCCGATGCCTACGAAGGTGAGCTGGGCCAGGGCGATGCTCAAGATGTAGGCCACATAGATCAGGTAGCTCTTATCCCTCGTGGAGAAGAACACGAACAGGTTGTACAAGGCCATTACCAACATGATGCCGATGTAGCCACCAAATGCGAGATACTTCAGGGATCGCACGCGATTGAACTCGAGGTCCGTGGTAAGGCGGACAGGTAGTTGGAGCTGTTTATTGCTCTTCGCACGTATTAGGACCGTTGCCTTCGCAGAGACCGGGATATTGAGGTGGAACGCGTACTCCCGCGGCGCTGCACCATCCGTCGGCACAGGTCGAGCCTGACCGGCTGAAGCAACGAGCTCGATGCGGCTCGGAAGGATCATATAAACGTCAAGTTCATCGATCTCCGGATGGTCCACATTCAGGAAGATCCTCTGTTCTGAGGAACGGTTTATCAGGTCGAACCGCAACCAATAGGCCGCAGAGGTGGTGCCCAGATTAGGGACTGAACGATAAGAGCGCTCGAACCCGGTCGCCTGAATGGCATCTTTCCAGTTCAAACTCCCGCCATCATCGCGCAGGATGCTACACTCCTGGCCAACGGAAAGCACCGATCTCGTTCCATCGAACACGATCTGTCCGTGAGCCGTAAGTGCGCAAAGCAAAAGCGCGAATAGCGAAGTTCGCCGTGCCGGAGAGGAACACATGTGGCGCTTTTACGCGCATACCCGGTCAAAGTGTTTCAAGCACAGTGCCGCAGCCGTTCCTCCTCGATGATCCTGTAGGGTACAAGGGAGAGCACCGAGTGGTCCAGGATCAGCTCATAGCGCACCTCGATCTCTATTTGGGCGGGCATTTCAACCCGGTTCTGGTTGGGACGCAAACGCAGGCTCATCAAGTCCTTTCGATTGGCCACCGAGGCCGTATCCACCGAACGGACGTCGGGGATGACCATGGCGATGGCCTTGATAGAAGGGATCGGATAGGTGAAGGTGCCTCCATCGCCCACCTCTTCGATCACTGTGAACCCAACGCGCAAGGCATGGCGCAACGTGTAGTGGGCCACCAAGCATACCATGGAACGCACCTGCAGTTGATTGGCCACCGAGACTGCAGCAAGACTCAGAAGATTCGGCAATCCGCGGGAATTATAGGATAAGGCGTTCCAAAGTCCGCAAACCTCCGCTGTCCCATCTGCCTCGAGGCGCGCCATCACCTCGTCGATCCGTGGGTCCAGTTTGCGCAGGGCATTGGATATTGGCAATGGCCTACGTCCACACACCTCCACCCTGATACCGCCGACCATTCTGCCATCCGGTGTTTCGGCTATGATCACATAGGTATAAGGATCCGAGCACCACGCTTCGTTGTTCGTGGAAACGTTGGTGATGCCGAACTCCTCGAGCACTTTTCGATGTTCCCGCAGGAAAGTGGCGCAGGTCTCCGGTTCTTGTACGGCACGAAAGGCACGGATAAGGAGCTTTTCCATGTTAGTCCTCGTTAGGTACGACGGTGAAGAGATCCTTCAAACTCAACCGCAAGCTTCGTGCAGTAGGCTCGCCAGCTTGGCTAAGGCGCATCATGAAGAGGGGCTCGCCGCTGCCGATGAAAAGTGGGCGGAGACGAGCGGCGACGGATCCCAACTCGGCCCGGAGATGTGGGTCAAGATCCGGGATCGACTTTTGGGCATGTGTAAGGAACAGTGCCGCGCTTATCGGGTGGATGGACCAGTTGGACCGGTTGGCCTCCATCCAGAATCGTTGCACCGCCCTGCCCCCGGTCAGTCGATATCCCAAAGAAAGATCGGGGACCATCACCACGGCTATCGCCGAAGCGTTCTGGATCCCCTTGCGGGAGAATCGTTGCAACGCCCGGCCACCTCTCCAACTGTGCACCAGGCTTATGGCATCCGCGTCCGCCGCGATCCGCAAGGCGGCGCGTTGGGATGGGGTCATTTCCATGGTCTCCAGGTCCAAACCATCACCTGTGCGTGCCGCATCTTCAGGGGTCCAACGCACCTCCTTCTCGAAGAATTCGCGGTGCCCTTCCGGATCGAGCAACCGCACCATTTCGCTACGGGAGCACAATTCGGCCAATTCGTCGATGGTGTTCCGATCATCGATCACTAGCAAACTACATCCAGTGTATCGTTCCAAACTTTGCCTCCAGCCCTGGATAAGTGATCCTGGCAAAACGGAGGGGACCTCGATCTTGCGGTTCGTACACCGCGATCTTATCCATGGTGCAAGGGCTGCCAGTTCAACATCCTGTTCTTCTTCCGCGCCCATCACGGCTTCGACCGTGGCGATGTGAGGCCCCGTCCCAGCGTGTTGCGAGATCTCGATCCGTATCGGCAATTTCAACTCTGCGGCTTTGACCACGATGTTCTCCAGCGCCCCACCCAAAGCGATGTGGGCCATCAGATCATCCGGATCCCAACGTGAAGCCGAGCGTGTCCGATCATGCAGGATCAATAACCGTCCATTCTGAAAGACGAAATGCCAGGGCTGACAATTCCCGGCAGAAGGAGCGAGCGCAGCAGCCCCTGCCAATTCGCGTGCTTCATCGGCCGACAATGATCGTTGGGGGAGACCCGATATAGTTGGCAGCGGTTGGTGGCTTTTCTGTGCAGCCGTCGCGTTGTCGGTGGAGGAAAGTTTTGTCTTGGACAGGTCATGCGAGGGACCGATACGCTCTTCAAGATCAACATACCACCTTCCGGATGCAGTGAACTGTCCCAGCATGATCCGGCGATGTACATCAGCGGTCATGGCGCCACCCAAAGTGACCGCACTGGCAAGTTGGGGCCATGTGGAGATCGTCTCGCCCATCTCGATCATGGACGCCTTCATGCGGGTACTCAACGTCTCGGTTCCTACGATCGGCAGCATGTAAGGTATCTTCTCCTCATTGGTCATCGGCCTACCGGCGGCTTCAAGATCAAGATGATCGATCCACCCGTGCATCAATGGACGATCGGGCTCCAAGTCGAAGCGTTCAATGTCCATACATCCACGGTCGCTCATATCCATGACGACAGGAATGCGTAACGCACGGGCCTTCTGTCTAGCCAAGATCTTGATGTCAACGCTGTCGCATTCCTCTACCAAAAGGTCCAAGGTTCCCCCTTCAGTGAAGAAGTGGTCCATATTGGCTTGAGTGAGACCTTCGGGAAAGATGGTGACCTTGAGGAACGGGTCCAGCTCGACGATCTCGCGCGCGGCATTCACCACCTTCAGGTTGCTCATTTCGTGCACGCCGCTGCGGATGCGGTTCAGATTGTTCAATTCAAGCGTGTCGTAGTCGGCCAACCGGATCTCTCCGAACGTACGTTCGAGTGCTAGAGTGAGGCTCACGCTCTGCCCCACACTGAGGCCGATCACCCCCACCTTCTTCGTGGATAGCGTCGACTGCTCCTCCGCAGTGATCTTGTTGCGGTTGCGGTCCGTTCGAACGCGGACGAACTCGATCTCATCCAACAGGTGGACAAGCGTTGAGGACCAGGGATAATAGACCCATACCCCGTAGTCATGTAACGCCTGGCCTTTCAGGTGTTCGTTCACCGCAGCCTTGAGCGCATCGGACGTGAAGCGGCGATCCGGATGCGTGCAACGCACCAGTTCAGCAAGCTGGTTCTCCAACACGTCATGCACGACGAGTTGGGGCTTTGACTTCAGCAGATCCTCCAAGCCTGCCCGGTCATTCGGGTCGGAAGGCCTGAAGAACAGTGGCCGGTAGCTGTCCCGGTCCGGTGCTGAAGCGTGGAGCAGCGCTTCAAGCAAATTGTCCATATAGCGTTCGGAGAGTTGAGCGAAGGTTCTGAAAAGCCGGGTCGAAGGTAGTTGCCTAAAAGTTATCAACAAAATATTAACAAATCTACCGTAACCCGAACATCCCAACGCTCGTAACGGCGACTACCCAGTAGAACCCAAGCCATGAGTGCAGCCCCCAAACTCGCCAAGGAACCGGAACGCCCCTGTGTGCTGTTCGTGGACGACGACGCCGGCAACCGCCAAGCCTTCCTCGCCACGTTCCGCCGCGAAATGGACGTGCTCTTGGCCAAGAACATGAAAGAGGTGTGGGAACATCTCGCCACCAGCCAGGTCCATGTGGTGATCGCCGACCAGCGCATGCCGGGCACGCCGGGCAGTCAGATGCTGTCGCTTGTGCGGGAGCGCTATCCCGAGATCAAACGGATGCTCATCACGGGCTATTCGGATCTGGAGGCCATCGTGGAAGCGGTGAACAAGGCCGGTGTTTCGCACTACAGCGCCAAACCTTGGAACGCCGATGAACTGGCCGATGCCGTTCGGAAGGCCTTCGGGGAGGTGAAAGCCGAGGAGGAGCGCAAAGCCTACACCGAACGGCTCATCACGGCCAATCAGCAGCTCGAGTTCGCCTTGCGGCAACGCTTGCTTTCCTGAGCACGCCTTCAACTTACCACAACGCGGTGCCGCCTCCAGAACGGGGCGGCACCTTTCTTTGTGGCATGATGGATCGAAGGGGAATGTTCGGCGCGACGGTGTGTGCGCTTTTGATGACGAACCTCGTGCTAGCCCAATGCGACCGCTGGCAGCAGCGGGTGAAGTACACCATGGACGTCGCGTTGAACCCCGCAGACCACAAGTTCACCGGCACCGCCAAGTTGGTCTACACCAACAATAGCCCCGACACCCTGCGCGAGGTGTTCTTCCACCTTTACTTCAACGCGTTCCAGCCGGGCAGCGAGATGGACGTCCGTTCGCGCACCATCGAGGACCCGGATGACCGGGTAGGCGGGCGCATCGCGGAGTTGGAGCCGCACCAGATCGGGCTGCAGGAAGTGAAGGAACTGAAGCAGGATGGAAAGGCTGCCACGCTTGAACCGCTCGGCACCGTGCTGAAGGTGATCCTGGCCAAGCCCTTGTTACCGAAGAAGAGCACTACGTTCGAGTACGCCTTCAGCGGTCAAGTACCCGTGCAGATCCGACGCAGCGGGCGCGACAATGCCGAGGAAGTGGCGTACAGTATGGCCCAGTGGTACCCGAAATTGGCCGAGTACGACCACCGGGGCTGGCATGCGTATCCCTACGTGGGGCGAGAGTTCCACGGGGTTTGGGGCGATTTCGATGTGACGTTGGAGATGGACAGCGCCTTTACCATAGCGGCTACCGGCGTGCTGCAGAACCCGCACGAGATCGGCCACGGGTATCCGACGGGCAAGAAGCCCTTGAAGCGGTTGAGCGGAGGCAAGCTGAAATGGCGCTTCGTGGCCAACAACGTCCACGACTTCGCTTGGGCCGCGGACCGCGACTTCGTTCACACCATGGACCAAGTGCCCGATGGACCCGTCCTGCACTTCTTCTACAAGAACAAGCCCGAGTACGAAGCCACATGGAAGGAATTGCCCGGCTACATGGTGCGCAACTTCCAGCACATGAACGAGCACTTCGGCAAATACCCATGGCCGCAGTACAGCTTCGTTCAAGGGGGAGATGGCGGCATGGAATACCCGATGCTCACGTTGATCACTGGGAAACGCAGGCTCGGATCATTGGTCGGGGTAAGCGTGCACGAGAGCGTACATAGCTGGTACTACGGTGTGCTCGCCAGCAACGAAGGTCGATTCCCATGGATGGATGAAGGCTTTACGGAGTATGCCAGCAGCGAGGTGATGCAGGAGCTCTTTCCGCAGCCCGGTGATCCACATGCCAGTGCCTTCGCAGGCTACAGCGCCTTGGTGAAGAGCGGCACGCACGAACCCCCGAGCATCCATGCGGACCACTTCATCACCAACCGGGGTTATGGCACCACGGCCTACAGCTTCGGTGAACTGTTCGTACACCAATTGAGCGCGGTGGTGGGAGAGAAGGACCTGAAAGCAGGCTTGCTGCGCTATTTCGATGTATGCAAGTTCAAACACCCCGAACCCATCGACTTCGAGCGTGTGATGGAGAAGCAGAGCGGGGTGGAACTGGATTGGTACTTCGATGAGTGGATCAACACCACGCGCACGTTGGACTACGGCATCCGCGCCACGTTGGGCCAACAAGGCGCTACTACGATCGAGCTCGAGCGGATCGGTGAGCAGCTGATGCCCGTGGACGTGCGGGTGGAGAAACGCGACGGCAGCATGGTGACCTACCACATTCCGCTGTCGTTGCAGCGTGGCACCAAAGCCGCGACGTCCGAGAGCTTTCCATTCAGTGTGCTCGAAGCATGGCAGTGGACCGATCCGACCTATGTGTTCACCGTTCCCATGGAATTCGCGGTCATCAAGTCGATCGTCGTGGATCCGTTGGAACGCCTGGCGGACATGGACCGTTCGAACAACGCGATCACCTTTCCCGAAGGATCGACCGGCTTCGCTAAGCCGTGATCACCGTCCTTCAGCGAGGATCTTGCGTAAGGCCTGGTCGAAGGCCTTGGGCCGTTCCAAGTTGGCCACATGGCCGGTGCGAGGAATGGTCACCCAGTGATCATCGGGAATACCGTTGCGCCGCATGATCGCTAGGCCGGTCGCGTTCGGGATCAACTCATCGCGTTCGCCCCAGATCAGGTATACAGGCATGGGCCATTTGTAGCGTTTGGTCGCGAAGTGCTCCTCATGTTCCATCAAGTCCTTGATCAAGGTGACCTGTGCCGGCCGGAAGGGCTTCACGTTCGCGTTGTACACCTGCTTCAGGATGAAACCGGGCAGGGGCGGGTTGCGGTAGAGCGCCAAGCGGATACCGTAACGAAGGTCTTTCACCGCAGGGGTGCCCATCACGGCCAGAATGCTCTCACCACCCACACTGCGCGCAATGCTGTCCGCCAGGGCAAGGGTGTAGTCGCTGACCAAGCCATCGTAGATCACGAGCTTGGAAACACGCGTGGGATGGACTTCCGCGAAGCGAGCAGCGACACCACCACCGTAACTGCTGCCCACCACGGGCAGGGGTCCGGCAATGCCTAAGCTGTCCAATATCAACGCCACATGGGCCACCTGCGCATCGATGTTACTGCCGGGCGCGCTGCCCCAATCCTTGGTGCTCTTGCCATGGCACAGGAGGTCGGGCATGATCACATCGAACGAATCGCTCAGCAGTTTGGCGGTCTTGCTCCATTGTTGGGCGCCTGTACCCGTGTAGCCGTGCAGTAACAGGATCTTCTTTTTGCCCGACTCCCGCGCCCACACATGATGCGCACCACGCTCATCCGTGAAAGTGCGCGAGGTATAAGCGTTCCGTTGCAACCGGTTCGTGCAGGAGCGCTCGTGCATGCGGGCCACGTTGCACGAGGCGAACAGAAGTAGACTTGGTATGGCGAGGAGCAGCACTTTCATCGATCCGAAATTACGTCCATCACACAAGGAGAGCGACAAAGGGCCGACGCAGGTTGCGCCAGCCCTTTGCAGGAGGTTCGGTCTCCTCAGGCAGCCACTTCTTCTTCCTTATGGCTGTTCACCAACCGATGCTGCAGTTCTGCTGGCACGGCTTGGTAGGCGAGGAAGCGTTCGGTGTAGGTGCCGCGCCCTTGCGTGAGGCTACGCAGCGTGGTGCTGTACCGATCCAACTCGGATAAGGGCGTGTGGGCTTTGATGATCTGGTAACGGCCACTGGCATCCACACCCATCACCAAGCTGCGTCGGCCTTGCAGGTCGGTCATCACATCGCCCATCAGTTCAGTAGGCACGCGGATCTCCAGTTCCTGCACGGGCTCCATCAATTGCGGGTCGGCGTTGGTGAAGGCTTCACGGAACGCTTGTAGTCCAGCGATCTTGAAGCTGATATCGTTGCTGTCCACCGGATGCATCTTGCCATCGTACACGATCACGCGGATGTCGCGTGCGGGCGAACCGGTCAACGGGCCACGTTCCATCTTCTCCATCACGCCCTTCAGAATGCTCGGCATGAACTTGTTGTCGATCACACCACCCACGATGCAATTGTAGAAGACAAGCACGCCTCCCGTAGGCAACTCATGCACTTCCTTGCCGCGCACACTGCGTCCTTCAGGCTCCGGCATTCCTTCCTGCCACGGCTCGATCTTCAGGTGAACCTCGCCGAACTGGCCGCTGCCGCCCGTCTGCTTCTTGTGCCGATAGCTCGCCTCGGCAGGTTTGCGGATCGTCTCGCGATAGGGGATGCGCGGGCTACCGAACTCGGCTTCCACTTTGTAGTGGTGGCTTAGCTTCCACTTCAGCAGGTTGAGGTGCAGTTCGCCCTGGCCACCCACCAGCTGTTGCGAGGTCTCGCGGCTATAGGTCAATACCACGGTGGGGTCTTCCTTCTGGATCTCCACCAGCGCCGCATGCAGTTTCTCCTCTTGTTTCACATCCACGGCCTTGATGGTGAGCCGCAATCTGGGCTCTGGGAAGGCGATCGGTTGCAGCTTGATCGCTTTGCCGGGCGTGTGCAAGGTGTGCGCAGTGGCAGTCGCTTTCAGTTTGATGGTGCCTCCGATGTCGCCAGCCACCAGTTTTTCCACGGGTTTGCGCTCCTTTCCATCCACGATGAAGAGCTGGTTGATGCGCTCGGTGCCGCCGGTGTTATCGTTCACCAGGTCCATGCCTTCGGCCACTTCTCCGCTCATCACCTTGAACAGGGTGACATGTCCGGCGCGCGGTTCGATCACGGTCTTGAAGGTGAAGAGCACGGCGGGTCCGTCGGCCCTGCATTCGAGCACGCCTCCATCCACCAGGTCTTCGGCCGGCATTTCCAGCGCGGCCGGCGCTACGTTGTCGATGAAGCCCATCAACCTTCCACTGCCCATGTTCCGCAGCGCGCTCAGACAGAAGACCGGGAAGCAGGTGCGGGCCATCATGCCTTTCTTCAGCCCGATGCGCATCTCGTCCTCGTCCAACTCGCCCTTTGCGAAGTAGTGCTCCATCAGGGTTTCGTCGTTCTCGGCGGCTCTCTCCACCAACTCCTTGTGCAGGGCTTCTGCGCGTTCTTTCTCGCTGTCCGGTATCGGTTGCTTCTCGGGTTTGCCGCCGGCATCCTTGAACACGTACATCGTCATCTTCAACAGGTCGATGATGCGGTGGAAGCCGTCGCCCTGCTCCACAGGGTACTGCATCACCGTCACCGCCGACCCGAAATGTTCCTTGGCCTGGGCCACCGTACTGTCGAAGTCGGCGTTCGGATGGTCCAATTGGTTCACCCCGATGATCACGGGGCGATCATAGCGTTGCATGTGCTCCCACACCAGGTCGGTGCCCACTTCCACGCCATGGTGCGCGTTCAGCAGCAGTACACAGGTATCCGCCACGCGCAAGGCAGGTACCGTTTCACCGATCAGGTCGTCGAGGCCCGGTGTATCGATGATATTGATCTTGTAGTTCCTCCATTCGGTATGGAGCACCGTGCTGTAGACACTGCTGCCGCGCTCGTGTTCCAGGTCGGTGTGGTCGCTGATGGTGTTCTTGTCCTCGACACGGCCGCGGCGTTGGATCAGACCCGCTTCGAAGAGCATGGTTTCGGCCAGCGTGGTCTTGCCGCTTCCGTGGGAGCCGAGCAGAACGACGTTCTTGATGTGTTTGGCATCGAAGACTTTCATGGCGCAAAAGGGGTTTGGGTGGATGTTGGAGTGACATGCCACCGTGGAGGTCCCCTCCGGGCCATTCAACACGGTCCGGAAAGGACGCGCGGAGGATGGTTGGAAGGTAAGGTCGTCCGAGGCCGATCCCAAACGGAACGGTCAGTAAAAGAGAACCCCCGGTCGGGCCGGGGGTGTCAAAGCTTGGAAGGCCAAGGTCAGTTCAGGACCTCGGGTTCGCGGTCGCCTTGGAGTCGGTTGAAGCGCGAGAGCACCTCATCATAGCTTCCTGGGAGGTTCAAGTCCTTCAAGGGGTCGAAGGCCAATTCCTTTTTGGAATACTCCGCGTAGGACCGCTCGTTCTGCTCGGCTTGGTCGTTCGCCTGCTCCTCTGTCCGCTGCACCGTCGTTGGCGTGTTGCTCATGTCTTCGGTCACTGGTCCGTGCGTTCTTCGCATCGGAAGCGGGCCGAATATAGGTGCTCGATGCACCGAGGGTCAACCCAAGGACGTCTTCGGTCGAGTAAGCTGCTGTCTCGCTTGGGTTCCTGTCCGAGCCAAGCCGAGCAGGCATGTCGGCATTTTCTGCCACGCTGCGGTCAGCTCAAGGGTCGCTCTGCAACGAAAGGCGACCGGGGAATAATTTCCTTGGATCAACGGTATCCCTACATTTGCGGCCCCGCAGGGAAGACCTGCGGGAAATGCCTCCCTAGCTCAGCGGTAGAGCAGCTCATTCGTAATGAGCAGGTCGCCGGTTCAAATCCGGCGGGGGGCTCACGAAGGGACTGCTGGGGCGGTCCCTTTTCTTTTTCAGCTGATGAGTTGAGCCGCCTGCCGCGCTACGCGTATACCGAGCGCCACGCCCATTCCTCCTAGGCGCACGGCCACCACCACACGCTCGGATCGCCGTTCGACGATCGGAGACTTGCTCGGCCCCATGCCCATGATCCCGCTCCAGCGCTGCACCACTTGGAAAGGCTGGTCCTGCAGGATCACCGTTCGGAGCAGATCTTCCAGAGCACCTTGGATGGCCTCCGTCGTGGCCTCTTCCCAAGTGGTCTCTCCGGTCAGATCCAGGTTCCTACCGCCGCCCAATAGCACGCCACCTTCATGGTCGCGGAAGTAGTAGAACCCCTCATCGTAGTGGAAGGTACCGCGCAACTTGAGTCCGGGTATCGGAGCGGTCTTCAAGACCTGGCCGCGCGCGGGAATGACCGGAAGATCCGGGAATAGTTGGCCCGTGTACCCATTGGTACAGAGCACCACGTTCGCAGCGCGAAGCAGTTCCCCACCCTCCAACCGCACCTCTACACCGCGCGGTAGATCCTCCACGCTGGCAACGCTACTGTTCGGTCGGAACATCACCCCGGCAGACTGCACCTTACGAAGCAGGCTGAGCATCAACGCTCCACTGTCCAAGGGTCCTTCCAGGTCGGTCTTCACCAGGCGGTGCCCGGAGCTTAAGCCAAAACGGGCAACGGCTGCATCGTCCCATTCGAACACCGACGTTCCGAAGATCGGACGAAGGGTCGCGTTCAGTGCATCGAACCGCTCGGCCACATACGTGTACAGCGGGTCATGCGCGCCGTAGATCTCGTGTCCGCCGGTAGGTTCGAATCCAATGGCCGCATCGCCCAATTCCGCGCGCAGCTCCAAAAGGCCCTTCCACCGGTTCTCCACGCGGGCGAGCATCGCATCGGTCCCTTCCTTCGCCTGGTCGGCCAACAATTCGCTGGGGCTTCCGAAGCAGGCGAAGCCCGCATTCTTCACGCTGGCACCGCTGGGGAAAGGCCCGCGCTCCAAGACCACCACATGGTGATGCGGGTTCGCCCGTTTGTAGAACAAAGCGGTGAAAAGGCCCACGATCCCAGCACCGACGACCACCAGATCGGGTGGTCGATGGAAATGTCGTGTTTCCCAGATACTGCGCATCGGAAGGACTCCAGGCCGGTAAGGCCCGCGAGCGCCCAAAGATGTCGTAATTTAGCGCGTTGATGAACCTCCTGCAAGACGTTCGTAACCAGATGGGATCCAAGCCAACACGTTCGGCACGCTGGTGCTGGATGCTCCTCGCCATGTTCCTGGTCACCGCCGTCCGCGCGCAGGTGGACAATGTGATGATCTATGGAACGGTGAAGGACCTCACCAGTTCCAAGAAGCTCGACGGGGTCACCGTCACGGTCTTCAAGAACGGCGCCAAGTTGATCGATGTTCCCACGAACGCAAGCGGTAAATACGAGGTCAACCTTGACTATGGCTCGGACTACAAGATCATGGTGGCCAAGCCGGGTTTCGTAGGGAAGAACATCACCATCGATACACGCAATGTGCCGGAGGAGGAACGGGCCGGTGGGCACGGTATGAACATCGACTTCTCCATGCTCACGGACCTTCCTGGTATCGACTATTCCATCCTGAAC
>JAEUTC010000028.1 GCA_016787985.1 Flavobacteriales bacterium
TGCGCTTGGTACGGCGCTTCTCGGCGAAGGCGATGTGATGTTTGTCCATCACGATGGTGAGGAACCGGATCACGCGCTCATCACGGCGGTATTCGGTCTCGAGCTTGGCCACGAGCGAAGGCTCGCTTTCGAACTCGATCAAGTGGTAGAAGCCCGTGGACTTCTTCTGGATGGGATACGCGAGTTTGCGCATTCCCCAGCTCTCTTCGTGGTGGACCTTACCACTGCCTGCTTTGATCAGGTCTTTGAATTTTTTTACCGCCTCCTTTGTCTGGTCCTCAGACAAAACGGGAGTCAAGATGAAGACGGTTTCGTACCGGTTGGTCATGCCTTTCGGTTGATTTGGGGCGCAAATGTAAGAAGATCCTCCGGAAAATCAAGCGGTTGGATCCCAGCGAGATAGCTTTCGGAAGCCTTTCTTCGGGTGAATACAGAATGCGCCTTGGACCGATGGCTGCTGGCTGCTGGCCCCTTATCGGTTGACGAAAGGGACATCACCTTGCCTGGGGGCTGGCTCCGAAGTGCCGGAACGCACAGACCGGCCAGAAGCCAGTAGCCAATAGCCAGCAACTGCGTTCACCCGCTTTCCACACCTGTTGATATCCACACCCGAGGCCGCGAGGGACCTGCCGCTATCTTCGCACCCGTCGCATGGAACAGTTCGTCGTAAGCGCCCGCAAGTACCGCCCAGCCACCTTCGATACCGTCGTGGGCCAGGAGGCGGTGACCAGCACGCTGAAGAACGCCATCCGCAGCAACCACCTCGCCTCGGCCTTCCTTTTCACCGGTCCGCGGGGGGTGGGCAAGACCACCTGCGCCCGTATCCTGGCCCGAACCATCAACTGCGAGAACCTCGGCGAAGACCTAGTGGCTTGCGGGCAATGTGCGCCGTGCAAGACCTTCGAGGAAGGGCATAGCCTCAACATCTTCGAGCTCGACGCCGCCAGCAACAACAGCGTCGACGACATCCGCAACCTGATCCTTCAGGTGAGCATCGCGCCGCAGGTGGGTACCAAGAAGGTGTACATCATCGACGAGGTGCACATGCTGAGCCAGGCGGCTTTCAATGCCTTCCTGAAGACCTTGGAGGAACCTCCCTCCTACGCCATCTTCATCCTGGCCACCACCGAGAAGCACAAGATCCTGCCCACCATCCTGAGCCGCTGCCAGGTGTTCGATTTCCGGCGGATCATGATCTCGGACATCAGTCGGCACTTGGCGGGTATCGCCCAGAAGGAGGGCATCGAAGCCGACCCGCAGGCCTTGCACGTTATCGCGCAGAAGGCCGATGGCGGCTTGCGCGATGCGCTCTCCATCTTCGACCAGCTCGTCAGCTTCAGCGGGAACAGGCTCACCTACCAGGATGTGGTGAAGAACTTGAACGTGCTGGACCATGAGCACTACTTCCGCATCACCGATAGCGTGATACGGGGCGATATCCCCGCCGTGCTCGTGGAATACAACACCATCCTGCAGCAGGGATTCGATGGGCACCTCTTCGTGGCCGGCCTTGCGCGCCACTTTCGCGACCTGCTCGTGAGCCAGGATCCGCGCACACTCCCGCTGTTGGAGGTGGGCGAAGAACTCACCGCCCGCTACGGCGACCAGGCCCAGCGGGTGGATCGAGAGATCCTGGTGAAAGGCCTGGACCGCCTGGCCCAGTGCGACAGCCAGTACAAGGCCAGCAAAGAGCCGCGCTTGTTGGTGGAGCTCGCCTTGGTACAGCTCTGCCGCATCACCACGGGAGCCGACGCAGCGGCCAGCGTGGAAAAAAAAAGTCCTGACGTGACCATAGCTGCTCCGGCAGCACCACGAACCCCAGCAGGAACGCCACCCGCTGCACCGGTCGCCACACCTGTGCAAACGCCCGTAGCGCAGCCTTTGGCCACATCCGCAGGGGTGGTGGCGCGCGGACCGAGCACCTCGGACTACACCCCGAAACGTCGGTTGGCCGGGCAGGTGAGCATCAAGAGCACGGTGGCTGCAGCCGCCGTGGAAGCCGCGCCAGCAACACCGTTGGAGAGCGATACAGACAGCGGCATGCCCACCTCCAGCAAGGTGGTGAACCCGGCCTTGCTCATGAAGGTCTGGCGCGAATACGCCTTGGCCCAGAAGCAGCGCAAGCGCGATAGCCTGCACGCCACCTTGATGGCACGCGAGCCCGAAGTGGTGGGTCCCGGGCGCATCGCCTTCGCCATCGTGAACGCCGTGCAGGAGAACTACCTGCGCGACGAAAAGCCGGAATTGCTGGGCTTTCTGCGTCGACAATTGGATGACCCAGCATTGGATCTGGAAGTGCGCAAGGAAGAGGTGGTCGTGAAACCGAGATTCACCGCATTGGACAAGTTCAAGGCCATGGCGGAGAAGAATCCGGCGCTGCTGAAGTTGCGAGAAGAACTGGACCTGGATCTGGGATAGGGTGCACTTCCATGGAATGGCCGCAGACCCTCACCGGAGAAAGCGACATCACCACATGAGGACTTCGACGATCATCTTCCTCGCGTTGGCCACATCCCAGCTTCATGCGCAGCAACTGGACACCACGGAGGTGAAGAACGGTGTGTATTGGGTCTACGAAACCAGCACGAAAGGCTTCCCAGTTGGCGAAGGGTTGGCCTACGACACCACCGGGATGTTGAGAGGTAGCGTATCCTTTCGCCAAGGTCTTGCCCATGGAGACCTGGTCTGGTACGATGGACAAGGAAGAAAGACCTGGATCGTGCCCTATTCAAAGGGTTTCCAGCATGGGGCGGCGATGCAGTTTGACAGTTTGGAGCGAAAGATCCACTCGATCACGTTCCGCGAAGGGGAAAAACATGGTCCCGAGATCTTCTACTACCCGAATGGTCGCGTTCACTACCGCATTGAGAATCGTTACGGACAACCTCATGGTACGCTCAGGAGCTATCACACCAATGGCCTTATCGAGTGGACCGGCGGCTTCCGTGACGGTGAGATGCACGGCGAGCGCATCTTGAGGGACTCGACCGGAGCGCTGTACAATGGTGAATACCTGACCACGTTCCCAATGAAAATGGGTCAGTATCGTGTGACGTGTATCCAAGGCCGTCCACATGGGGAGTTGATCATGCAGCGGAACGACAATAGTGTGAGCTACAGAGGGCGGTACGAAAATGGTCGTCCTGATGGTGAGTTCCTCTACTTCGACCGGGCGGGTGAGGTCTATCGGAAGTCGTACTTCGAGAACGGAGTATTCCTACGTGCCACACGCCGAGGCGGTGATGGAGGTCACACCCCTCAGCCTTACGAAACTCAGCTTCCAGAAGAGCGGTAGATTCGCGACCTCGGAACCTTGCCATCTCACGGTGTGGAGGACCCGAACTGAAAAACTGACAACCAACGCAAGCAATGTCGAAGATCAACGTAGCGAAGCCCGTCGTGGAACTGGACGGCGATGAGATGACCCGTATCATTTGGAAGTGGATCAAGGATGAACTGATCCTGCCCTATGTGAACGTGCCCATCGAGTACTACGACCTTGGCATCGAGAGCCGCGACAAGACCGACGACAAGATCACCGTGGAAAGTGCCAAGGCCATCCTGAAGCACAACGTGGGCATCAAGTGCGCCACCATCACGCCGGACGAGGAGCGCGTGAAGGAGTTCGGGTTGAAGCAGATGTGGAAGAGCCCCAACGGCACCATCCGCAACATCCTCAACGGCACCGTGTTCCGCGAGCCGATCGTGATCAGCAACATCCCGCGCTTGGTACCGGGCTGGACACAGCCCATCGTGATCGGCCGTCACGCGTTCGGTGATCAGTACCGCGCCAGCGATGCGGTGATCAAAGGCAAAGGCAAACTCACCATGACCTTCACCCCCGAAGATGGCGGTGAAGTGCAGACCTGGAACGTGTATGACTTCGAGGGCAACGGCGTGGCCCTGAGCATGTACAACACGGACGAGAGCATCGAGGGCTTCGCGATGAGCTGCTTCAACCTGGCGCTCTCGAAGAAGTGGCCGCTTTACTTGAGCACCAAGAATACCATCCTCAAGAAATACGACGGTCGTTTCAAGGACATCTTCGAAGAGACCTACCAGAAGCACTTCAAGGCCAAGTTCCAAGAGGCCGGCATCGTTTACGAGCACCGCTTGATCGACGACATGGTGGCCAGCGCCATGAAGTGGAGCGGCGGCTACGTGTGGGCCTGCAAGAACTACGACGGCGACGTGCAGAGCGACACCGTGGCCCAAGGCTTCGGATCGTTGGGATTGATGACCAGTGTGCTGATCACCCCGGACGGCAAAACGATGGAAGCCGAAGCCGCGCACGGCACGGTGACCCGCCACTACCGCCAGCACCAGCAAGGCAAACCGACCAGCACCAACCCCATCGCCAGCATCTTCGCCTGGACGCGCGGCCTGGCCTTCCGTGGAAAGTTGGATGGCAACCAAGCCTTGATCGACTTCGCTACGAAACTGGAGGCTGTTTGCATCCGCACCGTGGAAAGCGGCAAGATGACGAAGGACCTTGCGGTGTGCATCCATGGCGACAAGGTGGGCCCTGAGAATTACCTGACCACCGAACTGTTCATGGCGGCATTGCGCGAGGAATTGGAGCGGGCCTGAACAAAACGAACACAATGGTGTACGGGCCTTTCGGGGCCCGTTCGCTTTTCTTCACCTTCGCAACATGAGCGGCCCGCAGTTCCACCGGAACGTGTTCTTGATCGCCGCGTTGGTATACCTCATCACCGCGTGGAACAGCAGTGGTTTCCACAGCGCCGACGAGCATTTCCAGATCATCGCTTTCGCGCAATGGAAGCTCGGTGCGTTGCCTATGACACATTTGCCTTGGGAGTTCGCAGCGGAGATCCGGTCCTCGTTCCAACCGTGGATCGCTGTCGCCATCTTCAAGGCCGCTGGGCTGGTCGCTATACACGACCCGTACACGCAGGCGTTCCTGTTGCGTGCGTTCACCGCTTTGCTCGCGCTCTTCGCCATTCGGCGTTTCGTGCAGGTGGTGATGGTTCAGTTCCCCTTGGCCGAGCAGCGCAGTTTCATCCTCTTCTCCTACTTCCTGTGGTTCATTCCTTTCCTAAGTGTGCGCTTCAGCAGTGAAGGGTGGAGTGCCATCTTCCTGTTGCGGTCGATCACAGCCTTACTCTCACCCGGAAGCAAGACCCGCAACGGAGCTCTCGCCGGCCTTTTCGCAGGCATCGCCATGCTATGCCGTCCACCCGTGGCGTTGATCGTTCTGGCCTTGCTCGCGTGGTCGCGCTTCGTCCGCCGCGATCCACCCAAGGTGGTGGTGAACATGCTCGTAGCGGCCAGTGGCTTACTCCTGGTCGGCGTGTTCCTGGACACCGCATTCTACGGCCACTTCGCGCCGGCAACATGGAACTATATCTCGCTCGGCTTGGCTAGCGATCCGGCGCATCGCTTCGATGAATTGCCGTGGTACTATTACCCGCCTTGGATCGTGAAGTACGCGATACCGCCCATCGGTGCGGTGATCCTGCTCGCTTTCTTTCTGGTGTTGTGGAAACGGCCTTCGCACTTGATCGTCTGGTGTGCACTTCCGTACGTCGTGGTCCACAGCTTCATCGCGCACAAGGAGCTCCGGTTCCTCTATCCGTTGGCCTTTTTGGTGCCATGGCTGTTACTGGAAGCGTGGGCCATCGCGAAGACGCTCACCACGTCGCGTTCCATCATTCAGGTGCTCTTGATGATCCTCGCGGCATGCAATGGTGTCGGTCTTGCAGTGGTGATCACCAGTTCGGCCGGAGAAGGTCGGGTGCGCCTGGCCGAAGTCCTTCACCGCGAAGCAACACCCGGCGACCGCATCGGCTATGTAGTGCCACCGGCATTGCTCTGGCGTATCGAGCTTCCCGCGTTCTATGCACCGTCCGGCGTGGAGCAGGTCGTGATCGATCCTTCGACCCCATCACTCGGCATGGAAGAGCTCGACTTCATCGTGGTACAGGACGGCTCACCTTTAACGAACGGGCAGAATGCGCTCTTACCGTTGACACGCACCGAACCGCACTGGTCCACTACCCTGATGCGTTGGTACACCTGGGGGGAAGGCCAACCGCCTTGGACCCTATACCGTGTGACGCGTTAAGGCATCGAGGTTCTTCGAGGCACCCTGAGCTTAGCGCATCTTTGCAGGCCCGTGAGTCGTTCACCGAAAGTCCGCCGCATACCCCGCCCCTTCGAGCCGCGCGACCTGGACCGCCTGGCCATACCGGCCATCATCAGCGGCATTGCCGAGCCCATCATCTCGTTGGTGGATACCGCCTTCGTGGGCAGCCTGGGCACGGCCGACCTCGCCGCGGTGGGCATCGCGAGCAGCTTCTTCCTGTTGGTGGTGTGGGTGCTGGCGCAGACGCGTAGTGCTGTACTGGCTGTTGTTTCACGCTACTACGGCGAGCAGCGCTTGGATCGGATCGCGGGCCTGGTGCCCATCGCCGTGTGGATGAATTTCGTCTTGGGTTTTGGCTTCCTGCTGCTCACGAACGTCTTCTCCGAGAGCATCTTCAGGCTGTACAACGCCGAGGGCGAGGTGCTGACGAAAGCGGTGGAGTACTTCCATGTGCGCAGCTTCGGCTTCCCGATCGTGTTGGCCACCTTCGCCATCACCGGCGCGTTCCGGGGCATCCAGAACCTGAACTGGGGCATGTGGATCAGCTTGCTCGGTGCGGCGGTGAACCTGGTGCTGAACCCGATCCTGATCTTCGGGTACTTCGGGGCGGAGGCCATGGGCTTGGTGGGTAGTGCTTGGGCCAGCTTGATTGCACAGGCGGTCATGTTCATCGTGGCCATTCTGATCATGGTACAACGCACCCCGTTCACCTTGTTCCCGCGCTCATGGCGGCATCCGGAACTACTGGGACTGTGGTTGCTGAGCGGCAACCTCTTCGCGCGCACCATCGCCCTCAACGCCTGCTACTACCTCGGCAACCGGTTCGCGACGGGTTATGGTGAAGCCTTCATCGGGGCACACAGCATCGCCATGCAGGTGTGGTTGTTCAGCGCGTTCTTCATCGATGGGTACGCGGCCGCAGGAAGTTCACTCGTGGGGCGCTTCGCGGGTGCGCGCGACTGGGTGAGCGTGTACCGCGTGAGCTGGCGGGTGGTGCGGCAAAGCGTACTGATCGGCACCGGCCTGGCCTTGATCTACACTGTCGGATATGGCGCCATCGGCGGACTCTTCACGGAGGATGACGCGGTGCTTGCGCTCTTCAGCGGCGTGTTCTGGTTGGTGGTGGTGACGCAGCCCATCAACGCCGTGGCCTTCGCCTTCGATGGCGTGTACAAGGGGTTGGGTGAAGGGAAGATCCTGCGCAACGTGTTGCTGATCTCCACCTTCGGGATCTTCGTGCCGCTCATTTACGGCACGGATGCGCTCGGCTGGCAGCTTCATGCCGTATGGGTCGCCTTCCTGGTCTGGATGGCCGCTCGTGGTTTGTTGTTGACCCTCCACTTCCAGAAGAACTATGGCCCGCGGGCGATCCGCGAACGGGCACTAACTTCGATCGCATGAAAGTCGCCACACTTATTCGCCAGCTGTCGCTCGTTGGTGTCTTCCTTGGCTCTTGCTTCCTTGGTCTGGCGCAGGAGACCACCACGAAGAAACCCAAGGACACACGTCCGCTGAGCGAGCGCATCTGGTTCGGCGGTGGTGTAGGACTCTCCTTCGGCACGGTCACCGCCATCCAGCTGGATCCCTTGGTAGGCTACAAGGTGGACCCCAAGGGCAAGCTCTCCTTCGGACTTGGCGGGAGTTATTGGTACTTCCGGGACAACCGTTTCCCGACACCGTACGATTTCAAAGCTTATGGCTACCGCACCTTCGGACGCTACCGGGTCATCGAACAAGCTTACTTGCATGCCGAGTTCCTGCACATGAACGTGGAGGCGAACCGGTTCTCGAGCTTCAGCGAGATCAAGCCTCGCATATGGGTGCCGCATCTGCTGTTGGGTGCAGGCTACGTGCAACCGCTAGGACAGAGAAGCTCCTTCTTCATCCAGGTGCTGTTCGACGTTCTGCAGGATCCGAACAGCATCTACTTCAACCAAGGGCCCATCTTCAGCGGAGGTGTAGGGATCGGGTTCTGAGTTCATTCTTCGAGGCCCAAGGGAAGCCGGTAGTTCGTTCTAGTGGGATGATCGTTCACATCGGGAGGTGATCCTCGATGATGGGAAGAACCAAACCCCTATCCCATGAGACTTTCCAGCCTTTCGATCGCCCTTGGCCTCTTCACCGTCAGCCTGATCTCCTCCTGCAAGAAGGAAGAAGCGGATCCGTGCGACAATGTGGTCTGTTTGAACGGAGGCAGCTGCAACAGTGGCGCATGTTCGTGTGCCACGGGATACGA
>JAEUTC010000134.1 GCA_016787985.1 Flavobacteriales bacterium
GATGTACTTGGTGCTGACGGCACTCCTGGCCATGAACGTGTCCAAGGAGATCCTCGACAGCTTCATCACCGTGAACAACGGTCTGGAGAACACCAAGCTCTCGCTGAACGACAAGATGAACGCTCAATACAAGAGCTTCGAGTCGTTCGCCGGCGAGAATGCAGCGAAATACGGGGCCGCCTGGGAAGAGGCCAAGAAGATCAAGGCCGCAGGAGCGGAGATCATCGCCTACATCGATTCCATCAAGGCCAACGCCATCATCACCGCCGAAGGCTGGCCCCGCGACAGCGTGGTGCTGGGCGACGGCCGGATCGTGGACCTGGCCAAGGTGACCAAGAAGGACAGCCATGACGAGCTGACCAACTTGATGATCGGTGGCGAACCAGCCACACCGAAGGACGGGCCCATGTCGGCGACCGACCTGAAGAACAAGCTGGAGGCTTTCCGGGAGTTGGTGAAGAACAGCCGCAAGGACGACACCGAGCTGGCCGCTTCCATGGACCGCGTGTTCAACTTCGCCGATCGCGCGGATGCGAGCGGCACCATGAACAACTGGCAGAGCATCAATTTCTACCACGTTCCATTGGCTGCCGGTATCACCATCCTGAGCAAGATCCAGGCTGATGTGCGCAACGCCGAAGGTGAAGTGGTGAAGCGGATGATGGATGCGGTGGAAGGCAAGAGCTTCAAGTTCAATAAGCTCGAAGCTATCGTAAAGCCCCGCAGCAGTTATGTAACCGTAGGTGCGAAGTACTCGGCAGAAATTTTCCTAGGAGCTTACGACGATCAGAACGCGCCGACAGTGTGGGTATGCAAGCCGGGGGCGTATGTAGACACCACGATTACCCCTCCGAAAATCGTCGGGGAATCTGAAAAACTACAAATGAACGGAGCTAAGGCCATCTTGGAACGGGTTGCTGGTGGCGCTGGACTGCAGAAGGTAAGCGGCATCATTGAATACACTCCAGTTGGTGGCGAAAAGCAGATCGAGGCCTTCTTTACAGAGTACGAGGTGGCCGCACCGAACCTGGTTGTGAGTCCAACCAAGATGAACGTGTTCTATCGTGGTGTGGACAATCCGGTGAGCATCAGCGTTAGCGGCTACAGTGATAAGGACATCGCTGCGAGCATGACCAACGGTACCCTGTCCAAAGGTGGCGAAGGCTTCATCGTTCGCCCGGGCAAGGAGTCCGAAGCTACCATTAGCGCTACGGTCACCAACCCCGATGGATCGAAGAAGACCATGACCGGCATGAAATTCCGGGTGAAGAACGTGCCGAACCCGCGTCCCTACTTTGGTGGTAAGAGCGTGGATGACGAGACCATCAAGAAACCAGAATTGACGGCTGCTGCCGGTGTCATCGCCAAGATGATCGACTTCGAGTTCGACTTGAAGTTCGAGATCGTGGAGTACAAGGTGACCATGATCGTGGGTGGAACACCCATCGAGAAGATCGCCAAGGGCGCTGCCGTGAGCGGTGACATGAAGGAGATGTTCCAGAAGGCCAAGCCCGGCCAGAAGGTGTACATCGAAGGCATCAAAGCGCGTGGTCCAGATGGGACCACACGTAACCTGGGTTCGTTGTCGTTCAAAGTGACATAAACCAGCCTGCAACCATGATGAGGACCTGCAAGAACATCCTGACCGTTGCCGCGATCGCGGTGACCGGGCTCTGCTCCACGACGGAAGCAGTGGCGCAGACCGTGCTCGATGGTGCCTACATCAAGGAGCACACCAAGACCAAGCGGGTGGTGCCTTACACCCACATCCGCGAAGCGGACGTGCTTTGGGCCCGCCGCGTATGGCGCACGATCGACCTGCGCGAGAAGATGAACCATCCGTTGTATTTCCCCACGGAGGCCATCAATGATCGCAAGAGCCTGTTCGACGTCATTCGCCAAGGTCTTCTTGTGGACGGTTCCATCACCGCTTATGATCCAGGACCGCTGGCCGATGATGATGAGTTCAAGAAGCCGCTGCTCGCCACCGATCTGAAGGACCTTTTCACCCGCATCGATACGCAATGGACCGAGAATCTGGAGACCGGCGAACTCGAGCCCGTTGTCCAGGAGATCACGCTGGAAAGCGGCGATGTGAAAATGTATCGGTTGAAGGAGGATTGGATCTTTGACAAGCAACGCAGCACCATGGACATCCGCATCCTCGGTATTGCGCCGATGCGTGAGATCAAGGGTGAGGACGGTGAGATCCGGGGTTATTCGCCCCTGTTCTGGCTGTACTATCCCGAGTGCCGCTACGTGTTCGCGAACTGGGAGGCCTTCAACCGCGAGAACGACGCCGAACGCCGGAGCTTCGAGGACATCTTCTGGAAGCGCCAGTTCAGCTCCTATATCACCAAGTGGAGCAACGTGTATGACCGCGGTATCAATGAGTACAAGACCGGTCTCGATGCCCTCTTGGAAGGCGAGGAGATCAAGCAGCAGCTCTTCGAGTTCGAGCACGACCTCTGGAACTTCTGAACGGTCCCACCAACGCTTTGCAAGGCCCCCGGACGCTCCGGGGGCCTTCTCTTTTTCCATAGACCCGTACTTTTGCGCGCCCTTTCGCCAGCACACGCACGAAAGCCCGCCTTTCCAGCCAACCTGCCCAATGATCACGGTCCAAGGCCTTACCCTGCATTTCGGTCAACGGCCGATGTTCGATGACTTCAATTTCTTCATCGGCGCGGACGACCGCATCGGATTGGTGGGGCGTAATGGTGCGGGCAAGAGCACCTTGCTCAAGACCTTGGCCGGCGTTCAGCCCTTCGACAAAGGCACCATCGGCAAACCGAAGGAGCTCACCTTGGGCTATCTGCCCCAGGAGATGGCGCACAACCTCGAGCTCACGCCCTGGCAGGTAGCCGAGAAGGCCTTCGAGGAAGCCTTGATGCTGAACGCGCAATTGGAACGCATCGAGAAGGACCTGGAGAAGGCCACGACCGACGAGGAGGCCATCGAACTGGCCACCATGCTCGCCCATGCCCACGAGCGCCTCAACGCCATCGGAGCGGCCGACCACGACATGCAGATCGAACGTATGCTGAAAGGCATCGGCTTTGTGGGCGACGACATGCACCGGTTGATGCGCGAACTGAGCGGCGGCTGGCGCATGCGCGCGGAACTGGCGCGCCTGCTGCTGATGCGGCCCGACCTCTTGCTGCTGGACGAACCGACGAACCACCTCGACCTTCCCGCGATCCAGTGGTTGGAGGATCTCTTGAAGAACTACCCGTCGGCGCTCGTGCTCATCTCGCACGACAAGACCTTCCTCGATCGCCTCACCAAGCGCACCATCGAGGTGAGCAATGGGAAACTGATCGATCGCAAGGTGCCTTGGAGCCAGTACGTGGAGCTGCGCAAGATCGAGCGCGAACAACAGGCGGCCCAAGCCAAGGACCAACAGCGGTACATCAAGGAGACCGAGGCCCTCATCAACAAGTTCCGCGCGAAGGCCAGCAAGGCCGCGTTCGCCCAGAGCTTGATCACCAAGCTGGAGAAGTTGGACCGCATCGAGGTGGAGGACGAGGACCTGCGCAAGATGCTCGTGAAGTTCCCGCCCGCACCCGCCAGTGGCAAGATCGTGGCCGAGGTGAAAGGAGTGAGCAAGGCCTACCCGGACAAGAACGATCCCGCGAAGGAGAAGCGCATCTTCCGCAACGCAGAACTCACCATCGCCAAAGGGGAACACCTCGCACTCGTGGGCGCCAACGGCACCGGCAAGTCCACCTTGGTGCGGATGATCATGAACGAGGAGGCCTATGAGGGCGAGATCCGCCTCGGGCACAACGTCATCATCGGCTACTACGCGCAGGACATGCCCGAGCGCATGAACCCGCAAGGCACCGTGATGGAGACGGCGGAATACGCGGCCAGTGAAGAGAACCGCCTCCGCGTGCGCGCCATGCTGGGCGCCTTCATGTTCAGCGGTGAGGATGTGGACAAGAAGGTGAAGGTCTTGAGCGGTGGGGAGCGCGCGCGGCTGGCGCTATGCTGCATGCTGCTGAAGCCCTTGAACTTCCTCATCCTTGACGAACCCACGCACCATTTGGACATCCAGAGCAAGGATGTGCTGAAGGAAGCGTTGAAGAACTACGATGGCACCTTCCTGCTGGTGAGCCACGACCGCGACTTCCTCACGGGGCTCACCACGCGCATCCTCGAATTGGACGAGTACCGCATCCGCGATCAGCACATGGACATCCTGGAGCTCATCGAGAAGCGGAAGGCCCTGCAGACCGCTGACATCGGGAAGTCCAGCGCGGTGCAAGCCAAAGCGCCGAAACAGGAGAAGTCGGGTGATCAGCGCGACAAACGCGATCGTGACAAGGAGCGCCGCAAAGTGCAGAACAACGTGGAGCGCCTCGAGAAGCAACTCGCCGATCTGGAGAAGGAGGAGAAGGAATTGCAGGCTGCTGTGATGAAGGGAGGCATGCCGGCCGACCAGCTGCAGAAGGGCTACGAACGCCTGGGTGATCTCGCACAGCGGATAGCTGGTGTGATGGAGCAATGGGAGGCCGCGTCAGCGGAGTTGGAGGCCTTGGGCCAGGAGGCCTGAAGGTCATCCGCGCGTTACGCCGGCTCAGGTGATGCATTGATCGGATGGAGGTGCACGTCGCACCCCCCACGAACACCGCATCGCCCATGGCTTCCGGAAGCATGCCCCCCAGGCAGAAGATGATCAACATGATGTACCTCGTGCTCACCGCGATCCTCGCGTTGAACGTGAGCAAGGAGGTGTTGGACGCGTTCGCCATCATGGACAGTGAACTCGTGCGCAGCGAACGGGCGCATGAACAGCGCTCGGCGGTGGAGTACGCCGTCTTCGCACAAGCGGCGCAGAAGTTCCCCGAGAAGTTCGAAGCACCACACCAGCGAGCGATGCGTGTGAAGC
>JAEUTC010000153.1 GCA_016787985.1 Flavobacteriales bacterium
CTGCTCGATCAGCGGCTGCATGTAGCGGAAGAAGAAGGTCATGATCAGCGTTTGGATGTGACTTCCATCCACGTCCGCATCGCACATGATCACGATCTTGTGATAGCGCAATTTGGTCATGTTCAACGCCTTGCTGTCCTCCTCGGTGCCGATGTGCACACCGAGCGCCGTGTAGATGTTGCGGATCTCCTCGTTGTCAAGGATCTTGTGCTGCATCGCTTTCTCAACGTTCAGGATCTTACCGCGCAGCGGCAGGATGGCCTGGAACTCGCGGTTGCGGCCCTGCTTGGCCGTTCCACCGGCGGAATCTCCTTCCACCATGAAGAGCTCGCTCTGGCTGGCATCCTTGCTCTGGCAATCGGCCAATTTCCCGGGCAACCCACCACCGGAGAACGCGCCTTTGCGCTGCACCATCTCACGCGCCTTCTTGGCGGCGTGACGGGCTGTGGCGGCGAGGATCACCTTGTCCACGATCTGCTTGGCGTCTTTCGGGTGCTCTTCGAGGTAGTTCTCGAGCATCTCGGCCACAGCGATGTTCACCGCGCCGCTCACCTCGTTGTTACCGAGCTTGGTCTTGGTCTGACCCTCGAACTGGGGCTCGGCCACCTTCACGCTGATCACGGCGGTGAGTCCCTCGCGGAAGTCATCACCAGCGATCTCGAACTTCAGCTTCTGCGTGGCACCGCTGGCATCGGCGTACTTCTTCAGCGTACGCGTAAGGCCCATGCGGAAACCGGCCAAGTGCGTGCCGCCCTCGTGGGTGTTGATGTTGTTGACGTACGAGTGGATGTTCTCCGAATAGGAATCGTTGTACACCATGGCGATCTCCACAGGGATGCCTTGCTTCTCCCCTTCCATGTAGATCACATCTTCCATGATGGGCACGCGGGTGCCATCCAGGAACTTCACGAACTCCACCAGGCCTTTTTCGCTGTAGTAGGTCTCGGTGACGAAGCTGCCGTCCTCGTTGGTGCGGCGCTCATCGGTGAGTGTAAGCTTGATGCCTTTGTTCAGGTAGGCCAGTTCCCGCAAACGCGCCGCCAAGGTGTCGAAGTTGTACTCACCGACTTGGAAGATGGTGAGATCGGGTTGGAAGGTGACGATTGTACCGCGGTAGTCCGTGGTACCGATCTCGCGAACGCTGTAGAGCGGCTTGCCCTCGCTGTACTCCTGCTCGTACTTCTTCCCGCCGCGATGTACCTCGGCGCGGAGCAAACTGCTCAAGGCGTTCACGCAGCTCACACCCACGCCGTGCAGACCACCGGAGACCTTGTAGCTGTCCTTGTCGAACTTGCCACCGGCGTGCAGCACGGTCATGACCACTTCCAGAGCGCTGCGGCCTTCCTTGGCGTGCATGTCCACGGGGATCCCGCGACCATTATCCTTCACCCGGATGCCGTTGTTGGGTGTGATGCTCACATCCACGGTATCGCAATGACCGGCTAGGGCTTCGTCGATGGAGTTATCGACCACTTCGTAGACGAGGTGGTGGAGGCCCTTCACCCCGATATCGCCGATGTACATAGCGGGTCGTTTCCGCACCGCTTCGAGGCCTTCGAGTACCTGGATACTGTCGGCCGAATAGCTCGCCGCCGCTTTCTTCTGCTCGCTCATTTCTACTGCTGTCTCAGACATGGTTCCAATGGGTTCTTCACCCCCTTTCGGAGAGGTTCGCGAAGATACTCCAGGAAGGGCTCCTTTTCGGGCCGTTTTCCCAACAGCCGCGCGGGTTTTGTTGATAATTAACAGGGGCCGGATTTGCTTTTCCGGCCGGTGGTCCAACCAACTTACTGAACAGCCTCTGGACGCGCCTTGCCCAGCAGGTTGAACAGGGCCGTGATGTGCGCCCAGAGCACGGCCGGCACCAGTACCGCAGGCAAGAGCACCCAAGGGGTGGAGACCACCAGGATGTTGGGCTGATCGAAGGCCCAGCGCTGCACCGAAGAGGGGATGCTGAAGACCGCCGTGATCACTACGATGGCCAGCAGCACGATGCCGAGGAGGTTCCAAGCCACCAACACCCGTTGGCTGGGCTTCTTCTGGGAGACCAGCCACGCGGTCAGGAACGCTGCGCTGAGCCCGGTGACGATGTCGAAGTTGTGCCCGCTGTAGGTCATGCTGCGGGGTACGAGGCCCTCCAAATAGGCTTCGTGAAGGACCAGTTCTACGGGTACCCTGAGGATGTGCAGGGCGGCGAGGGCCGTGAGGTCCATTCCACCTGACCAACGCCTGCCGGCGGGGATCAAGAAGAGCAAGCCGAGCCCGACCACCATGGGAGCCAACAAGGCGAGCTGTGGGGGCGGGAAGGCGAGCGCATCTCGATAGAAGCCGCTATCGGCTAGGAACCATTGTAACGCACCGATCGTCGCAAGTACCGCCGGCATCAACCATCCCCGTGTGGCCCGCGCGGTCCACGATAGGCACCACGTCAGTGCCAGACCGAAGAGGATGTAGGCGCTGGTGGACACGGTTCAGAAGGGCGTCGATCAGAACGAATAGGTCGCGCCGCCCAACAGGAGCCCGCGCTGGACCGGATAGCGGTACCAACGCTCGTATTTGCTCGCGCTCAGGTTGCTCATGTCCAGGAAAACGCTCAACCGCTTGGTGTAGCGGTACTCAAGCCCCAGGTAGAGGTCGAGGAACCCATCCAGGTCGATGGTGGTGGGTGGCACCGGCGCGAACAGGGTCGGATCCGATGGGTTCAGGTAGTAGCCGGCCTTCCGCTGCCCGATGAATTGCGCTTCCACCTTCGCGATCAACTTGCCCTGCATGCTATACGATGCGCCCAAGGCGAGTTGATAGGGTGGTAGGTTCCAGGGCTCCAATTGATCGTCGGTCTCGTAGTTGGTCACGTCGATCCGGCCATGGAAACGCACGGCATCATCCATGCGATAACTGAGTTCCCCGCTCAGGTTGAACTGCTTCACACGGTCGTACACCACGGCCATCTGATCACCGAAGGGCGCATTCGGCGCGGACACGAACAAGGGACGGTCCTCCATGGCGCTCAAGCTCAGCCGCACATCGAAACCGACCCGGCTGCTGAAGCTGCCGCGCAAGCCTCCATACGCGTCGTACAACAAGCTGCTATTGGCGATGGCCGGTCGCGCGATGAGCCATGGGTTCTCGCGGGTCAAGCTGCGGAAGCTGTTGCGGCGGCGTTCCCCTTCGATGCCCACATAGGGCACCAGGATGTCGTCGAAGAGGCTATAGCTGGCATACGCACGGGGGAAGAAATGGAACGTGGTGGTGCCTTGCGCATCCACGTAGATGCCAGCACCGATGCGCACGATGTACTTGTCACCTTCACGGGTGATGGAGGGGGTGAGCCCGATCAACGTGCCGTTGGTGCGCAGGTCGCCGAGTGTCAGGCTGCGGACTTCTCCGAAGAGCCCATTGCGCAGTTCACCGCGGTAGGCGTTGTTGTCGATGAGGATGCCCAGACCCAAACGATCGCCTTGTTCCGCCTTGCTCAGGTCGGCGGTGAGGCGCACGTTGGTCTCCCGGCTTCCGCTCAGATTGCTGTAGGCATGCACCTCCATCCCCACATCATGTGCGATCAGGGTGCTGTCCTTGTAAAGGCTGCGGATGCGCGCCGCGAAACCGATGTCGTTGTAGTACTGTTTCAAGTCGTCCTCCCCGCGCACGGCATTGTCGATGAGGTTCTCCACGCTATCGGTGGCGGCATAGCCGAAGTAGTTCACGCGTCGACGGTCGTACATCAACCTCCCTCCCACTTCGTGGTTACGCAGGAAGTGGTTGTAGTACGCGTCCACGTTGTTGAAGCTGTAGCGGCTCGGCCCCACATCGTTGATGCCGCCAGCGCTGCTCATGTGCTTCAGGTGAAGACCCCATGCGTTATCGCGGGAGCGGGCTTGGTCGTAGTACAATTCGCCGAGCGGCGTGGTGTACAGGCCGAATCCGGCTTTCACCAACCCCTTGTACAACTTCTGCTGCGGTTGGACCACGTTGAGTTTTGCGGCAGCGAGGCTGTCCACCTTGGCGGGGATCGTGGCCTTCACGGATAGCACGTCGAAGCTGACGGGCCGGTCGGGCATGATGGTATCGATGGGCTCAGGACGCAGGTCCTTCTTTTGCGCATCGGCGATCGTGGGGTTGAAGATGCCCTGGATCACGTACTCACCACCTTGTCCTTGACCGAACACGGCAGCGCTGGTGAAGAGTGCTGCCAGCAGGATGGGAAAGTGCTTCAGCGAGCTCATTCTTCGTAGGTGTTTTCGGTACCGGGCATGGGCACGAGAAGGTCTTCTTGCGGGGTGGGCGTGGTCTGTTGCACCTCGCTGGCGTTGATGGTATTCAAGCGCTGGCGGGCCTGTGCCACCAGTTCAGCATCCTCACTGTTGTCGATCACGCCTTGCAGTGCGGCCTTGGCTTGGAAGCGGTCATCCAACTTCACATAGGCATCGGCGAGCAGGATGAAGGACTTCGCTTTCCAGTGGTCGTAGGCCGGGTATTTCTTCACCAGATCGAAGACCTCCTTCTCGGTATCGGTGTATTTCTGTTGCAGATACCGCACATAGGCCATGCTGTACTTGGCCTCGGCCCCGAGCGCGTTCGTGCTCTTAGCGGTGATGGCCTTGAACTTGGTGTAGGCCGCATCGAGGTCGTTGCTATCGAGGAGGCCCTTGGCTACTACCAGGTCGGCTTCGGCTTTCAGGTCGGCGGTGGCGTCGGAGTTGGCGCTCACCTTGGCGGCAGCTTTCGCGGCATCGGCCATGCGCCCGAGTTCCTTCAACGCCCGCATCTGCCCCACTTGGGCGGCCAAGCGGTTCTGCGGGAAGCTGGCGATGGGTTCCAACTGCTGGAAGTAGTCCAACGCTCCCTCCCACCGCTTGTCGCGGTACAGGATGTCACTAGCACCGAAGAGCGCGCTTTCCATGAATTGATCGGCATTGGCCTTGATGGTGGCCTCCAGATCGGGGAGCGCTTGCTCGTACCTACCGTCGCGGTACAAGCAATCGCCACGGTAGAACTGTGCGTTCACCGCGAAGGCCCCGCGGGGGTATTTGCTGAGGTAATCGCCGAAAGCCCCGATGGCCTGGGGGCATTTACCATCGAGGTAGAGCACCTCGGCGCTGCGGTAGTACTTCTCATCCAGGTCCAGCGTGCTGGGGTCCACGAAGCTCAACGAGCGCAGGTAGGACTCGTACTCGGCCACACGGCCTTGCTCCACGTAGATATTCTCCAAAGCGGCCAAGGCTTCGCGCGAGCCTTCCACCGTGGGGTACTTGCTGACGATGGCTTTGAGCTGGTCGATCGCCTGCGGGATGTTGCCCTTGCGTTTCTGGATCTCCGCGGCCTGCAACATGCTCTGCCGTGCATGCGGACTGTTCGCGTGCTGCTTGATCACCTGTTCGTAGTAGCCCAAGGCCGCATCATCGTTGTCCAAGGCCACATAGGTCTCCCCCAACTGGAATTTAGCGTCGGCGGCGTGGCGCGAATCGGGCTGGGCGCTCAGCAGGTTCTTCAACGTGGCGATCTTCTCGTTGAATTGACGGTCGAGGCCCTGGCACACGCCCTTCTGGTATTGGGCATAATCGCGATCGTCCGTACCTGCTTTGATCGCATCATCGTACCACTTCACCGCTTGGGCGTTCTCCTTGGTCACGAAATAGCAATCGCCCAAACGCACCATGGCATCGGCCCGTTGGGTGGTGGCGCGTTTCTCAGCGGCCACGAACCGGCGGAAGGCCGTAGCCGCTTCACCGTATTGTTTCATCTTGAAATACGTGTAACCCATCCCATAGCCCGCTTGCTCGTACAGGTCGGTGGCATAGGCTCCGGGCGAATTCCGGAGGTCATCATATTTCCGCAACGCGGCGCTGTAGTCGCCCTGGCCATAGTACGATTCGGCCATCCAGAAGTGGGCCTTCGCGTTCACCCCTTGGTTCACCGGGAACTTCAGGGCTTTCTCGAAGAACAGAGCGGCGTCCTTGTACATGCGGCCCTCGTAGAGTTCCACCCCTCGGTCGAAGGCGAGCTTCTGGTAAGCCTCTTGCAAGCGCAGGTCCTTGTTCTGGATCTGGTCCAACGAGGCCAGTGCCGCTTCATAGTTCTTCGTCTTCAGGTACACATTGAGCAGGAACTCGTAGGCTTCGTTCTTGCGGGGTGTGTTCGGGTAGGTCTTCAGGTAGTTCTGCAGCGCATTGATCGCTTCGTGGTAGGGATCCAAGCTGAGGTCGTAGGCGAGCTTGGCGTAATTGAAGAGCGCATCTTCCGTCACCTTCGGATCCTTGCCGATGTCGTAGGCCTTCTTGAACGCCGTTCGCGCGTAGTTCTTCTCGTTCAGCTTCAGGTAGCAATCGGCCATGTGGTAGGTGGCCAGCTGCGCCAAGCTATCCGTAGCATTGGCCACCAGGTTGAACTGTTCCAGGGCCTTCTTGCAGTCGCCGGCCTTCATGTAGGTGTAGCCGAGGATGTACCGGTCCTCGCGCGCCACACCGGCACGCTGAGCGCTCTTCTCCAGGAAAGGCAGGGCTTCGGCGTACTTGCCGGAGCGGTAGTTGGCCTCACCGGCCAAGCGGTTGATCTCCGTGGCGCGCTTCACATCGTCGCCACCGCCCAGCAACGGCTCCACATAGGTGTTCAACTCATCGTACTTCCCTTGCAGGAAGAGGATCTCGGCGATGTAGATGGGCACCACTTTCCCGAAATTCTCGTCACTCTGCAGCTTGCGGAAGCCCGTAAGGGCCGTCTCATAGTTGCCCCGCTCGTAGTTGATGTGCGACGCGTAGTAGTTGGCAGGCACCGCGTAGGGTCCAGTTCCATTCTGCACCTCGGCGAACTCCACGATGGCCTTATCCGGCTGCTCGCTTTGGAAGAAGGCATACCCCCTCTTGAACCGGTATTCCTCCAACTCGGCGGGTGCCAAGGCGAAGCGGTCCACCTTCTCGCTCCACTGGATGGACTCCTTCCATTTCTTCTGGGCGAAGGTGTGTTTGAACAATTCCAGCTTCACGGTGCCCACGTGCAGATCATCGGGATGGTCCTGCATGAAGGCGTGCAGGCGATAGCCGGCATCATCGTGGAAGAGCCGCACGGCGCATATCGCGCTGTAGAATTCCGCTTCCACGCGGTCGGGGTCGTGGTCGTCGGTGATGCGCTCCACCACCCGTTCGAATCCATATTGAGCCGCGCCATACTTGGCTTTATCAAAGAGCTCCAGCGCGCGTGCCAAGTCGGCATCGCGGTGTTCATAGTGGGCAGGCCGTTGGGCCCACAGACCAGAACACAGGAGCAGGGCCGTGGCGAACAAAAGGGGCCGCATGCGAGGTTCGTTGAAAAGGGTGTTCATCAAGCGATCAAAGTTCTTGGGGTGCGGAGCGGGGAACGGTCTTCAGCGCGGGCACTTATCCACGCGCGCGTGTTCACGTATGTGCACAGGGGCGAATGGTCACTATTCGGTGGGATAACGGCAAGCTTCGTTCCGAAATTTTGACCTTTGTCGTTCCATGAGCGACAGCCCCATCATCCTGCTGCAAGGTGTACGCATCTTCCAACGCGAGAACCTCATCCTCAACAACGTGGACTTTTCCGTGTACAAGGGCGAGTTCCTCTACCTCATCGGCCGCACTGGAAGTGGCAAGAGCAGCTTGATGCGCACGCTGTACGGCGACCTGCCCTTGAAAGAAGGGGAAGGACACGTGTGCGGCTTCGACCTTCAGAAACTCAAACGTTCCCAGGTCCCCTTCCTGCGCCGGAAGATCGGCATCGTGTTCCAGGACTTCCAGCTCCTAACGGACCGCAGCGTGAACGACAACCTGGTCTTCGTACTGAAAGCCACGGGTTGGAGCGATGCCAAGCGCATGGACGAGCGTGTGCAACAGGTCCTGGAAAAAGTGGGCTTGTCCACCAAAGGCTACAAGATGCCGCATGAGTTGAGCGGTGGCGAGCAGCAGCGCGTGAGCATCGCTCGGGCCTTGTTGAACGATCCGGAATTGATCCTGGCCGACGAACCCACCGGCAACCTGGATCCCGAGACCACCGGCGAGATCCTGGACCTGCTCTTCGAGATCAGCCACAGCGGCCGCAGCGTGATCATGGCCACGCACGACTATACGCACATGAAAAAGTTCAACACACGGGTGGTGCGGTGCGAGGATTCGAAGTTGCTGGAGTTGAGTGCGGCGGCTAGCGCTTGAAGCACATTGAACGTATTCCGGAGCGAGTGGCGGGTATTGGTCAGGCCCGGTATCAAGAACCACAGCAGCTCTTGCTATCTCGACCTCACCCTGGTGAATTCAGGACAGTAGTCGTAGGATCCGCTCGGCGTTCCGCCTGTTGCTGAAGCGCCCTTCCAGCACCTCCACGCGCTTCTCGATGGCTTGCCCGTTCGCTGGTGCGCCCATGCATGCCAGGATGCTCGTGCGCATGGCCTCCGCGCTATCATGGACGTGGCATAGTTCGGCCAGACCAGTGCCCTCAACCATGGGCGTATTACACACCACATGACGGCCGGTGTAAAGGCAGAGTAGCAGCTTCAGTTTGATGCCGGTGGCCTGGAAGGTCGGTAGCACATTCACCTGTGCGGTGCGCACCAAATGGTGGATGGCTGCGGTGTCCACGTTCTCTCGCAATTCCACGTTCGGCGCTTTGGCCACCGCCCGCTTCAATTCGTTGCTGGCGTTACTACCCGCGATCACCAAGCGCACCGGAGCGCCATGGAAGACCTTCTGCACCAGGAACAATGCTGCTTGATCGTTCTCTGCCACGCCCAATGCGCCGTGGTAGAACGCGAACTCACCCAACCCGTCCAGCACCTCCACCTTGTCGCACGCATGGAAGGCCGGGATATGGCTCACCTGCTTGAAATGTCCGGCGAAGTAGGCTTCGTCCTTGGGGCTGATGGCCAGAACCTGGTCAGCCTCGCTAAGCACCGGTTCGAACCGGAGCAGCTTGCGTGCTTCGTTGAGGAAATAGGTGCGCCGGAACGCGTTCCCTTCCGCCTTGGCCAGCGCGGTGTAGTAGTCGTGCTCCACATTGTGCGCGCGCACCAGACGCTTTCGACCATGCAGCCGCGGATCACCGAGCGCATAGCAACTGTGCAGCCCTTCGAACAAGATGGGATGGTCGTCCTTCAACAAACGGTCCATCAACACTTCGCTCCGGCGGCTCACCACCACATAGGGCAGCGAATTCAACAGCTGGTGCTTCCCCAGATGGCGGGGGTAGTAATGCACCGAAGCACACATCCGTTCCAGGTCCTTTGATCGACCGCGGCCGTACTCGAAGCAATGCAGGTGTACGTGCGCCCCCACCTCGGCCAGCGCCTTCACCTTGAAATAGACATCGATGACGCCACCATAATCCGGTGGGGCAGGTACGTCGAAGCTGATGATATGGAGATGCTGCTCAGCCAATCCCTTGGAAGACGGCCTTCAGCGCGTCCTGCTCGCGGGAACCGTCCAGCGAAGCGGCCGCGAAAATAGCATTCTGCCGTAGGGCCTCGCGGCGGTGCGGATCGTTCATCAGGTTCCGGACTTCCCTTGCGATGACGGACGGTTCAGGACTTGGGACCACCACCCCGGCATCGTAGCGCCGCACGATACCAGCGACTTCGGGTAGATCGGTGACCAGAACTGGTATCGACGCTCGGAAATAGTCGAAGAGCTTGTTCGGCAGACTGAAGCGGTAGTTGAAGTTGGTATCCTTATCCAACGACAGTCCCAGATCAGCATTGCGCGTGTACTGCATCATCTGCTCGTAGGGCATCCGTGGAAGCATGCGCACACGGTCGTGGAGTTGATGGGTCTTCACGAGTTGTTCTAGCACGGGCCAAGCATCACCGCCGCCAATGATGAGCAAAAGACATTGAGGCAGCTGCCGCATGGCTTCCACCGCCTCCTCCCCGCCGCGCTGCACGTTGATGCCACTGCCTTGAAGGATGAGGATGAAGCGGCCCTCCGGAAGACCCAGTTCAGCGCGCGACACCCGCTCACCGAGGTCCCTTGGCATGGGAATGTTCCGTACCACACTGGGCCTCTGGCCGTATCGTTCCTGGTAGGCCATCGCGATGCTGTCGTTCACCGTGATGGTGTGACGCAGCCTGGGGAAGATGCGACGCTCGATGGCCAACCAGATGCGGCGCACGGCAGGCCGCTGCACCAATTCCGGCACCTCCGTGTAGAACTCATGGCTGTCGTACACGATCACCTTTCCTCGGAGCCGTGCCGCCGCGTAAGAAGCCAGGAGGGTATCGAGGTCGTTCGCCACCACCACATGGTATCGTGCGAATACCAGAAGCAGGAACAAGCGCAAGTTGTACTCGGCATAGAACAAGGGGCCCTTGCGGAAGAGCAACCGCATGCGTCTGGTGGCATAGGGGCGCTCAAGTGGAAGAGAGCCTTGGAGCTTGCGGCCCACCAGTAATACTTCGAAGCCGAGCCCACCCAAGACCGTACACGTCCTGTGAACCCGATTATCGGTGCTCAGGTCGTTGGTGACGGCTACGATGGCGCGTGGCATGGATGTCACCGTGGGCCTGTGTACAAGCCGCGCGATGGCTGCCCAAAGTAACGGGAGCGTGCCCAGTAAACTTGTGCCCAAAGCCATGGACCTTCAACAGAACGCCAGCCTCAAGGCGTACAACACCTTCGGTATCGAAGCCTCTGCCGATCGGCTGGGCCGCTTCAGCAGTGTAGCAGAACTTCGGGAGCTGCTCGCCCTTCCGGAGGTGAAGGCCGCTCCATTGCTCGTCCTCGGCGGTGGCAGCAACATCCTTTTCACAAAGGATTTCCGAGGTACCGCCTTGCTCAATGAGATGCCTGGCATGGCCGTTGTCCAGGAGAACGAAGACCACGTTTGGGTGAAAGCCGGCGCTGGAGAGCGCTGGCACGACTTCGTTTTGCGCTGCGTGGAACATGGCTGGGGCGGTGTGGAGAACCTCTCCTTGATACCCGGCAAAGTCGGTGCAGCCCCCATGCAGAACATCGGCGCGTACGGGGTGGAGATCAAGGACACCTTCAGCTCGTTAGAGGCCCTACGGATCGCGGATGGGGAAGTGATCACCTTCGACAAGGAAGCCTGTGCTTTCGGGTACCGGGAGAGCTTCTTCAAACGCGCTGGCAAAGGGCAGTATGTAATTCTCTCGGTCACCTTCAGGCTTGATAAGCGCCCCACGTTGAACACGAGCTACGGTAACATCCAGCAGGAGTTGGAGCGTTCGGGCATCGCCCAGCCTACCCTCCGCGATGTGAGCGATGCGGTGATCGCCATCCGCCGAAGCAAACTTCCCGACCCGGCCGTGCTCGGGAATGCAGGAAGCTTCTTCAAGAATCCGGTGGTCCCCCAAGAACTCGCGGACCGCATCAAGGCACAGCACCCGGACCTGGTCGCCTACCCCACCGGTGCTGGACAGGCGAAACTCGCGGCCGGATGGCTCATCGAACGGGCCGGATTGAAGGGTTATTCGCTCGGCACACATGGAGTACACGATCGGCAAGCCCTGGTCCTGATCAATCGTGGCGGAGCTTCCGGAAGTGATCTTTACGCGTTGAGCGAGCATGTCCTTCGCACGGTGAAGACCAGGTTCGGCGTGGAATTGGAGCGCGAGGTCAACATCCTGTGACCGCAAGGATCACGAGGATCCACCATGATCTGAAGGATCGCTCGCCCTCCAGATGGGCCGCATTCACGACCTTCGATCCATGGCACAGCGCTCCGTGATCGTATCCTTCGTCATCTTGACCGCCTTCGCCGCGATCACGGCCTGCCGTAAGGACCCCTCTATGGTCGGCGCCACGAGCACCACTCCCTTTGAGCCTGCCCTGCCCAGTTGGCTCCTTGACAGCACCACCTACCGCTGGCACACACCGGAGCACAACCCGAGCACCATCGAAGGAGTTGAGCTTGGACGCAAACTCTTCTACGAAGTGGCACTTTCCGATGACTTCAGCATGTCCTGCGCATCCTGCCACGTGCAAGGGGACGGGTTCAGCGATGTCCGACAGTTCTCCATCGGGACCAACGGCGCAGTGGGCCGGCGGCAGGCCATGGCGGTGGCGAATCTCGCGTGGGATGCGCTCTTCTTCTGGGACGGACGATCGACCAGCTTGGAGGATCAGGCGTTCCGACCCGTGACGGACCCCGCCGAGATGCGCAACACGTGGCCCACGGTGGTAGCTCGCCTGCAAGCGCATCCAGAATACCCCAGACTTTTCGAGCGCGCGTTCGGCACCGCTACCATTGATAGCCTGAATGTGGTGCGGGCCATCGCCCAGTTCGAACGATCGCTCATCTCCCTCAACTCGCGTTTCGATCGGTTCAGGTACCTCGGCGACTCCACGGCGTTGGATGAGCAGGAACAGCGGGGCATGAACCTCTTCATGCGCGGGGCGCATTGCGCGGACTGCCATCACGAACCGCTCATGGCCGATCATGGTCTGCGGAACAATGGTCTGGACCTCACCTTCACGGACCTGGGTGCCGCTGAGGCGAACAACAACCCGGCGTATGCAGGCCATTTCAAAGTGCCATCGTTGCGGAACATCGCTTTCACCCCGCCGTACATGCACGACGGACGCTTTGCCACTTTGGAAGAGGTGGTGGACTTCTATGCCGATGACGTTGAACTCGAAAGCCCCGGTCTGGATAACCACATGCTGCCATGGGTGGCCGGTCAAGTTCAGCTCGATGAACAAGAACGTGCAGACCTCGTCGCTTTCCTCCGAGCCCTCTCCGACGAGGCGTTCCTGACGAACCCGGCGTTCAGCGACCCGAATTGAAGGTGGCGCGTAGGCATACAGCGGTCTTCCTCTCCATCATGGCCTTGGTCGTAGCCGCAAGTGGTTGCCAAGGACCGCGCTCCACCATGGGGGCCACGGAGAACCACCGCCCAACCCCAGCAACGCTGCACTACCCGGCGTGGGCTGAGGATACCGCACATCGTCCGATCCTTCCCTACGACAACCCGCTCACAGTGGAAGGCATCGCACTGGGTCGCCGTCTCTTCTACGAACCGGCCCTCTCGCGCGACAACGATGTCTCGTGCGGCTCCTGCCATAAGCAAGCGCATGCCTTCAGCGACCCTCGTCGGTATTCCATCGGAATGGATGGCCGATCGGGAAACCGCAATGCCATGGCCCTGGTCAATCTGGCGTGGAACCACTTCTTCTTCTGGGATGCACGATCACAAACGCTCGAGCTGCAGGCGTTCGAGCCAGTGCGCGACCACCGCGAGCTTTTTAATGCATGGCCGGAGATCATCCAACGCCTCAAGGAAAAGCCGGGGTACGAGCAGCAGTTCCACGAAGCTTTCGGCACCATGGAGTTCGATAGCCTGGATGTGGTCTTCGCACTGGCCCAATTCGAGCGCACGCTCATCTCTTTCGACTCCCCCTTCGATCGGTATCACTACGGCTGCGATACCAACGCCCTCACGCCTGCTCAGATCCGTGGAAAGGACCTCTTCTTCGGCCGAGCACATTGTGCGGATTGCCATGAACTGCCCGTCTTCCAGGACCATGGGGTCATCAACATCGGGTTGGACAGCGTGATCACCGACCCGGGCCTGGGTGGGAATACAGGAAAGGCATGGCACATGGGCCGCTTCAAGACCCCCACGCTTCGGAACATCGCGGTCAGCGCGCCCTACATGCACGATGGTCGCTTCAATACCCTCGGAGAAGTCCTCGATTTCTACGCGGAAGGAGTGCACCTCAACACCCCGAACTTCGATGATCACATGTTCGCGTGGAAGCTCGGCGTCGTCAACCTGGATGACCAGGATCGCGCGGATATCGTGCGATTCCTCGAAGCCTTGACGGACACCGCTTTCCTCACGGATCCAGCATTCGGTCCACACACCCCGTGACCGGGTTCACCGGACATCACCATCTTCGCCTCCACAAGCGCCACCCATGAACCGGACCATCACGCTGCTCTTCGCCTTCGCGATCCCATTCCTGCTCCACGCGCAAAAGGCGCTCACCTTGCGCGATGCCATCCTGAAGGCAGGTACCGACTATGCGCCCGAGCGGCTCCGTGGTCTGCAGTGGATCGAAGGATCCAACACGTACAACTATGTCAAGGAGGATAAGCTCATGCGCGGCACCTTGGGCAAGAGCGTCGATCTTCCCATCATCGACCTGGCCACCTTGAACCAAGCCGTGGGCGACACCGTGAAGTTGAAGACCATACCCATGGTCACTTGGCTGAGTTCCGATCGCTATCGGTTCTTCCACAACGGGCGGTACCACGTGCACACCTTGGGCAACCGGACCACGGAGACCACGGCACTTCCTGCTGAAGCGGCGAACGAGGATATCCACCCCAAGAGCGGCGCCATCGCCTACACCGTGGACAAGGACTTATACATCCATCGGCCCGGGCACAAGGGCGACATCCGCGTTACCACCGATGGCACGGACGGCATCGTGAACGGCCAAAGCGTTCACCGCCAGGAATACGGGATCACCAAAGGCACCTTCTGGTCGCCGGATGGCAACCTGCTCGCGTTCTACCGCATGGATGAACGCATGGTCTCACCTTACTTCCTAGAGAACATCGGCACCCGACCGAGCACTTTCGAGAAGATCCGTTATCCCATGGCCGGCGACACCAGCCATCACGTAACGGTCGGGATCCACGACCTGCGTACGGGAAAGACCACCTTCCTCCGCACCGGGACACCCGCCGATCAATACCTCACCAACATCGGCTGGAGCGCGGATGAACAGCAGGTGACCGTAGCACACTTGGACCGCGCGACCGAGCACCTGAAACTCGTCAGCTACGATCCCTTGAGCGGAGAACCGAAGGCCACCTTGCTCGAAGAGCACGACGAAAAATACCTCGAGCCCCAGCACCCGGCCGTGTTCCTGAAGACCAGAAAGCACCAGTACATCTGGCAAAGCCAACGTGATGGATGGAACCATCTCTATCGCTACGATGCTACGAACCGCTCCGTGGAACAGCTCACCAAAGGGCAGTGGCTGGTGAAGGATATGGTGGGCATGGATCCGAAAGAGACCTTCATCATCGTGGAGGGAACGGCGGAGATCATACCGGGTCGGCCTGCTGGTGCATTGGAAACGCATCTGTATCGCGTGGAACTGAACTCGGGAAAGGTGAAGCGGCTTACCCAGGAGCCGGGCACGCACCACGGTCAACTCAGCAGTGATGGAAGCACAGTGATCGACACCTGGAACAGCGTTTCAGTACCAGGGGAAGTCGTCCTCCGCGACAGCCGCACCGGCCAACGGATGAAGGTGCTGCTCACCTCCAAGGATCCGTTGGATGGCATCACAAAGGGGTCCATCGAACTCCTTACCATCCCTGGTGCTGAAGGTGACTTCCTCAACGCACGCCTGATCAAACCCAGCCATTTCAACAAGGACAAGCGCTATCCGGTCCTGATCTATGTGTACAACGGACCGCACGTGCAATTGGTCGGTAATGGCTTTCTCGGTGGCGCGTCGCTTTGGATGTTGGAGGCTGCGGAGCGCGGGTACTTGGTGTGGACCGTAGATGGCCACGGCAGCGCGCACCGGGGCAGAGCATTCGAGCAGGCGATCCACAGGCACCTGGGTGAATTGGAGGTGAAAGACCAGATGCGCGGGGTGGACTACCTTAAAGGACTGCCGTTCGTGGATACCACACGTATCGGTGTGCACGGCTGGAGCTTCGGCGGGCACATGACCACCGCCATGCTCACGCGGCATCCTGGCATCTTCAAAGCCGGTGTGGCGGGCGGACCGGTGATGGATTGGGGCTTGTACGAAGTGATGTACACCGAACGGTACATGGATACGCCAGCGGAGAATCCGGAAGGATACGCCAGCACCGACCTTACCCGCTTAGCGGACAAGCTGCAGGAGCCCTTGCTCATCATCACCGGTGGCAAGGACGACACCGTGCTACCCCAACACGCCTATTCCTTCCTGAAGGCTTGTGTGGACAAGGGAGTTCCAGTGGACTTCTTCGACTATCCAGGTCATGGGCACAATGTTCGTGGGAAGGACCGTGTTCACTTGATGGAAAAGGTATTCGACTACTTGGATCGACACCTGGTGCCCTCGAAGGGGTAAGGAACCCTAGAATGGCACTTTGTCGATGGTGGCATCGGAAAAGGTGATGTTAGTTTCGACCACCATGAGAACACCGTTACTCCTCGTTGCCCTTCTTCCGATAACCCTCTGCGCACAGACCACCTATTTCGTCGAGGTCGGCGGCAGCTCGTTGGGTCCCACGCTCCCCTACTACGATCCCAACGTCTTGAACATCCAGGTCGGTGATATCGTCACTTGGGAGAACGCGAGCGGCACGCACAACGTGAACGGTACGTCCTTCTTCTTCCCAGAGAACCCGGAAGGCTTCACCAACGGCGATCCATCGGATGATGATTGGACCTATTCGTACACCTTCACCATCCCCGGCGTGTATGAATACATGTGCACCACCGAAGGCCACTCGGCCACACAGATGGGGCGCATCATCGTGGCGGACGCGAACAGTGTTCAAGAGGGGCTCGCTGAAGCCCCCATGGTCCTTTCACCTTCCTTGGCAGCTGATCACATCTACATTGAAGTGGGGAACAGGGCCATCGATCGCTACGAAGTTGTCGGACTGGATGGCCGTGTGGTCCTCAGCCAGGCCGGCGCAACGGGCCGCATGGCCAGGATCACCGTAGCAGCACTACCGAAAGGCAACTACTTGGTTCGCGTGATCGAAGCCAACGGCAACTCCACCACCTTGCGTTTCAGCAAGAGCTGATCACGGTATCCGCAACACTTTCACGGCCGCGCTGGCGCCACGGTCGCTGTGGATGACCACGGTGTAGCTGCCCGGCACCAGTGTGGACATATCGTAAGAGAAGCCTCGCTTTCCCGGTGTGAGATCATATTCCCTACTGGGGAGCGCCTCTTTGCCCACAGCGTCGAACAATTGGATGCGGTAGGTTCCGGTCTCCGTGACCTCCAGCCACACTTGCACATCCGTGGTGACCGGGTTCGGATAAGCGTACGCAGCGGGAGGGTTCATACCAGCGCGCAGGCGCACCGCCGCCCCAGGATCATAGGGCACCGCTAGCGCCGCCATACTACCGATGGAGAGCTTCGCCAGCTTCTCGAAGTAGGGCACATCGAAATGCTCCACGCGATCGTTCATGGTGTGGTAGAACGGGTTCGGGTCGCCCGAGAACTCTTCGATCATCAGCACGGCGCCATAACCAGCCGACCAGAAGGAAGCATGGTCGCTGTAGGTAGCCCCTGGCGTGGTGAGCAAGAGGTCGATGTCGATGGAATAACGATCCAGGACGGCGAACACGGTATCAGCGATCGCCATGGAATTCGCGACAGGCCGGGCATGCACGCGGGCCTTCTTGTCGGCGTTACCATCCCAGGCGATCGCATCCATATTCACCACTCCAACGATGTTCTCGTCGTTGCCGGCCATGGAGTTCGCGTAATAGATGCTGCCGATCTTGCCTTGCTCCTCCTGATCCCACAGCGCGAAGACGATGGTGCGCTCGAAGGGGATGTCTTGGAGGATCCGCGCCGCCTCCAATACCGCTGCGCAACCGCTGCCATCATCGTCCGCGGCCGGGGCATTGAACATCCCCGCAGGAAGGGCGTCGTAATGTGCACAAAGGATCACGATCTCATCGGGGTACAGCGAACCGGTCTTGGTCACCAGCACGTTCCTGCCCGTGGCGTTGAAGGCTTGTGCCGTGGAGGTGTAGCCCCATGAAGCGAATTTCTGCTCGTAATACTGCTGGGCCACCGCGTTCATCGCATTATCCGAATGCCTGCTGCTGATGGTGACCGGGCCAGCGCCCACGTTCACCGGCACTTCTCCCGACATCTCTTCCACGAACAACAGCATCGAGTCGATCCGCACCGAATCGATGATCTCGCCGATCATGTCGCTCTGGGCAGGTAGCAGTGACGAGCAGCCGATGGCGAGTGGGAACAAGAGAGAACGCATGGGGTCGTGGTATGCGAGGTGAGGGGGTTCGGACTTCTTAACGGATCACCACGACACGCTCGATGTACGAGCGTCCGCCAGCTTCAACCTGAACGAGATAAGTACCCGAACCCGCAGGAAGCGGATGGACCCAACTTGGACCGAAGCCACCACGATGCTGTGCAACCAGACTTCCCGCGGCATTGAATACACGGATGGAAGTCACTTTACCCGATAACCCATCCACGCGGAGCTGGCCGTCGGAGACCGGATTCGGGTAGATGCGCACGCCCAGTTCTTCCAGATCGTCAACCCCCGTGGTCAGATCGACCACTTCGGTCTCCTTCACCAGCACCGGCGATCCATCTTCCGCGCTGTACATGGTGCGGAACGCATCGATCTCCGGCGTATTGAAGGCGAACATCTCCTCCATCCAACGCGGCGGTGCGCTCTGGTACCACACCCGGCTCCGCACGGTGAGCGCGCCGGTATAGCCGTTCAACGCCACGTGATAATGGATCTTGTCCGTACCGCTCCCTTCAACACCCACATCGTTCCGGTTGAAGTCGATGTCCGAGGCAGGCACACCCACCACCAAGGTCGTATCATAGCTGGGGTGCGAGGTCGTGAACCCGAGCGGTGCCAGTCGGTTGTCCTTCAAGGATTCCTTCGCACGCTCCAGTACGGTGGTCTTGTCGCCGTTCACGTCGGCCATCACCATCTCGTAGATCTGGGCCTGGCCCTCGTTGCGGATCACATCATGGTGCGGCTCCCAGTCGGCATCATGGCCCATCACTTCGTAGGTCTCATCCCATCCGCCGCTGCGGAAGAGGGTATCGCCACTGGCGTTCTCCACCACGAGTTCCACGAACGCACGCCGCGCCGGATAACCGCTCGGGAATTTGTGCCCCGCGAGGTTGGTCAATTTCACTGCGATGAACGCCGTGTCAGCCGTGCGGTCCACCACCTCGTTCTGCACCAACAAGGTCTGGTTCTGCAATAAGCGCGTGGTACGGGCGATGGTACTGTCGAATTGCACGGCATTGGCGGTCAGCAGCAGTTCCTGCCGATTGTTCTTGAGCAGGTTCAGCATGAAGGTGTTGCCCCCGACCAGATCGTGCTTGCCATACGGTGTCCGCAAGTATTCCTCCGATGCGAGGAAATCGTACAACGCCGAGATCACCATCGGCTCATCCACGCGGGGCATATGGCATCCTTGGCAAGTGACCCCACCTTCGGGATCGATGTCGGGATTGAAGACGGAGTTCAACCACTCGTGATAGGTGGCCTGTTCCACGAACTTGTCACCGGTGGCATTGCCCTCCAGGTCCGCGGTCTCGGTGATCAGCGTATGGCAACCCGCACATAGACCAGCATCGGTGATGTGCGCTCCGTACTGGGGAGCATACCCCACGAACGATTCCATGGGTGCGCCGAACAGGTTCTTCGCGTTGATCGGCCCATACACCACATCGTTCAGGTCGAACTTCAACGATCCGGAGAAGAGTTGCCCGATGCTGTCCGCACTTTGCATGTGGCAGGAGAGGCAGGAGACGCCGTCCATGGCCACCGGATCAGGTGTCATTTCCGCGATGGAATAATGGCCACCACCCGTAAGGAACTTGTCGTAACGTCCCATTGGCGCATGGCACGAGGTGCACTTATCCTCCAGCGCTGCTTGGTGCGCTGGGTTCACGGCCACCTCATGGCTCACCTTGGCGCGCCAGAACGGATCCTTGGCCGAGTTGGCCATCATGGTGGACCGCCATGAATCGACCGGGTTCACATCCACCCCGGCGGCGGTGTGGTTCGCCAGGACAGGCGGGATGTCGTCGAGGCCATGGCAACCGTTGCACGAGCCACTGCCGATGAAGTAGGTATTGCCATCTATCGGCAGGTCAAGGCCACCTCGTAAACCTGCCAACTCGGTGTCGGAATGGTAGCGGGCGTGCGCCTTGGGCAGGTCATCGCTGGTCCACGCCACGAAGAGGGTCACGGTGCCTGCTACACCTGCGATGATGGCTGTACGAGCGGGTAAGGATCGCTTCATGCGTCGGGTTCCAATGGGTGCAAAATACGAAGCCTCCGGGTGCCAAGTGGAGGCACACCGGAGGCTATCATTGTAGGGCAGCGGTCAAGCGCCGCGCTGTGCGCTCTTCCGCACGGCGGTGGTCTTGGCCTTGGAGGTGGTCGGTTTCGCTGCGGTGGCGGCCTTTTTCGTTGGCTCCGCCTTCGCCTTCTTGTCCCCCTCTTTTGGCGCCTTGGCTTTGGCGGTCTTCTCAGCCGGTTTTTCCTCGGCCTTCTTCTCCTCCTTCTTCTCGAACTCGCCAGCCTTCAGCAACTGCTGATACCAAGCGAAGAGTTTCCGCACATCACTACCGTAGATCCGCTCCCGGTCGTGGTTCGGCAGGGCCTCGCCCAATTTGGCGAAGAGCTTGTCCTCCCCCTCCTTCGGGTCAAGACTCTCCTTCCCCTTCTCCACGGCGTACAGCTTTTCGAGCACCTCTTTCAAAGGCACATCGTCCCCCGTGGTGAACATGCTGATCTCGTCCAAGGAACTCACCTTGGCGCTCGATGGGACCGGTATGCGGCGGCCATCCAGCAGCGATTCGGCGATCACCGATTGGCGACCCTGTGCGACGACGCGGAACAAGCCGGGTTTGCCGGCGACGGAGATGATCTTGCTGAGGTCCATTCGAAGTTCTTGGTGTGCCAAAGCTAATGAACGTGAAGACCGTTCTCAGGTCTTCTGCTTCTTCTTTCTGGCAGCGGGGAAAAGGATGTTGTTCAAGATGAGCCGATAGCCGGCCGAGTTGGGATGGAGACCGAGGTCCGTAGGAGGGTCGCCCACCATGTGCTGGTAGTCCTCCGGATCATGGCCGCCATAGAAGGTCCATTGCCCCAAGCCGAATTCGCCATGGATGTACTTCACGGTGCCTTGCGCCTTGTTCTCCCCCATCACCAACACGCCGGGCTTCACCAGACTCTTCAGGAAGGCCGTGGTCTGGCCCATGAAACCGCGCACCACCTGCTCGTGGCTTTGGCAAAGCATGGTGGGCACCACGTCCCATTTCGCACTGAAGTCGAACAGGGTGAAGAAATCCCGGGTCTGACCGATGGTGCCGTGGATGTCCGTAGCATCGATGTTGCTGAACTCGTAGGTCATCGGATCGGTCACCAGCCGGAAATCCTTGAACGCGAAAGTGCGGCCGAAGTCGATCTTCTCCTGCGCTTGCGGATCAATGGGGTCGTGGTCGAACTCCGGAGTGCAGATGTCCACCCCTTCAGCGGAAAGGGCGATGTCGTAAGAGTCTGTTCCGGAACACATGGTGAAGAGGTAACCACCACCCGACACGTAGTCGCGGATGCGCGTGGCCACCGCCAGTTTCATCTCGCTCACCTTGGCGAATCCGAGCGAGGCCGCCATGGCCTCACTTTCCTGCACCTGGGCCTGATACCACGGTGCACTGCGGTACATGCGGTAGAACTTGCCGTACTGACCGGTGAAATCCTCGTGGTGCAGGTGCAACCAGTCGTACTGCGGAAGCACCCCGGCGATGATCTGTTGGTCGTAGATGCGTTCGTACGGGATCTCGGCATAGGTCATCACCAGCGCTACGGCATCGTCCCATGGCTGGAAACTCTCCGGTGCGTACACGGCGATCTTCGGCGCCTTCTCCAACTTCACCACCTCCATGTTGGCTTCCGGGTCCGCGATCTCGGCTAGTATGGTGGAGGCCTGGGCGTCGGCGATGACCTGGTAGGTGACACCGCGGATGGTGCATTCCTGCTCCACTTCCTTGTAGTGGTCGATCAGGAAACTGCCACCACGGTAGTTCAACAGCCACTCGATGGAGGCATCCCTACCCAAGGTCCAGAAAGCGATGCCATAGGCCTTCAGGTGGTTCTGCTGCGAACCATCCATGGGGATGAGCAATTTGGTGGCCGAAGCTTGCCAAGCGGCAGCCACCACGAACACCGCAACGAGCAGTGTGCGCAGATCAGAACGGTGCCGAGTTGTCGTCGAAGCTGGTATCATCGTTCATCCGGCTGGGCCGTGTGATGGTGCGGAAGGGATTCGGGTCGAACCCATCCGATCCCGTGCCATCACCGCCAAAGTTACCGGAGATGCTCTCCAGATCGGCGAATTTGGCCAGTTCAGGGATGAAGCGGAGCCTGACGGTGTCCACAGCGCCATTCCGGTGCTTGGCCACGATCACTTCGCCGATGCCCAAGGTGCTGCCGTGCTCGTCCTCGTGGATCTTGTAATACTCCGGTCGGTACAGGAAGCACACGATGTCGGCATCCTGCTCGATGGCACCGGATTCGCGCAGATCGCTCAGCATCGGTCGCTTGTCGCCACCACGGGTCTCCACGGCACGGCTCAATTGTGAAAGTGCGATGATCGGGATGTCCAATTCCTTGGCGATGCTCTTTATGGAGCGCGAGATGCTGCTGATCTCCTGTTCCCGGTTGCCGCCTTTGCTGTCGCCACCGGCCGTCATCAACTGCAGGTAGTCGATGATGATCAGGTCCACGTTGTGCTGGCTCTTCAAACGACGGGCCTTGGCGCGCAGCTCGAAGATGTTCAGACCGGGCGTATCGTCGATGAAGATCGGAGCGTTCGTCAGGCGCGCGATGTGCTGGTGCAGGATGGTGAATTCGGCATCGGACAGGTCGCCCTTCCGCAGCTTCTCCGAACTGATTCCGGCTTCACTGGCGATCAAACGCGTCACCAGCTGGGTGCTGCTCATCTCCAGGCTGAAAACGGCCACCGCGCGCTTGTGCTCCACCGCGATGTTCCGGGCCATGCTCAACACGAAGGCCGTCTTACCCATGGCGGGTCGCGCGGCCACGATCACCATGTCACTCCGCTGCCAGCCGGCGGTGAGCTTGTCCAGTTGGATGAAGCCCGTGGGTATCCCGCTCACCCCACCGGTCTTCGACTTGGCGTTCTCGATCTGCTCGATGGCCCCTTGGATCAGGTCGCTCATCGGCTCGTAGTTCCGCTTCAGGTTGCCACTGGTGATGGCATAAAGGTCCTGCTCCGCTTTGTCCAATAGATCGAACACGTCAGCGGTGTCGTCGTAGGCATCGCGCGTCATCTCCGCGCTGATGCGGATCATCTCGCGCAGGATATGCTTCTGGCTGATGATGCGCGCGTGGTACTGCACGTTCGCGCTGCTCGCCACCTTGTTGGTGAGCTGGCTGATGTAGAACGGACCACCGACGATGTCGAGTTCGCCGCGCTTCTTCAGCTCCTGGGTCACCGTCAGGATGTCGATCGGCTGATCGTTCCGGAAAAGACTGAGGATCGTGTCGAAGATCTTCTTGTGGGCTTCCACATAGAAGCTGTCGGGCTGCAGGATGTCGATGGCTTCGTTCACCGCGTTGCGCTCGAGCATGAGCGCACCCAGCACAGCTTGTTCGAGTTCGGGGGCCTGCGGCGGAAGTTTACCCGCTTCCAAGGCCGATTCGAGCAAGGAGGCCGCTTGCCGGCGGCCGGCGGTGCCGCGGGCGCGGTCCGTGGAACGGGTGTTGGAGAGTTCGGCCATGGACGATGTCGAACGTAGGCGACCCGGTTGCGGCCCGATGATGTTCGGGCGGAAGAGCAACAGGATGCGAACGTGGATGGGCGGCAAAAGTAGATCCACTTCGATGCGCTGCCCGGACCGATGTGAACAACTCATACCCACCCGATCAACAGTCCGATCGTGGAGATCATTCCATGTTCCTTCACCCCCCTGCTACCCAGTACCTTTGGAGCGTGATACGACGCATAAGTCCCATCGTGGTGGCCGGTTGGTGCGCGCTGCAAGGGTTGTCGTGCAAGAAGGACAAGGACGAAACACCTCCCGTGGTGGACATCCTCAGTCCGAGCAGTGGCGCCACCTTCACGATCCCCGACACCATCGTTGTGCGGGTGCAGGTCAGTGACGACCGATCCGTCGAGTCACTCACCGTTGAACTATTGGACCCTTCTGGATCCATTGTGGCCAGTGGTGGCTCTCGCACGATCGATGCGGCCAGTGGCACCTGCGATCTCGCCTTGGTGCTCACCGATGAGCGAACACTGGGAGGCGACCATACGATCGCCGCGCGGGCACGTGACGGGAACAACGACGCACGCGACTTCGTGGAAGTGAACATCTTGGAAGCACCCTTGCGGCTCCGCTCGCTCTTTCTGGCACCGCCCTTCAGCCTGGAAAGCACCACCATCACCCGCATCGATAGCACCGGTGCGGTGTCGACGTTCGCGACCGTCGTCGACTTCAATGGCATAGCGGTGGACGGCAATACCCAACACCTGTTCGTCGCGGGTTCACGCTACGCCCCCCTTCAAGCCTTTCCCACGGCGAATAACGCCCTACCCTGGCAGGTGAATGCACCGGGCAGCGACCAGCCCGAGCAGTTCACCGCCGTGGTGGTCGATCCAACGGACAGGCACCTGTACTACGCCACACGCGATGGCTTCATCCGCGGCTGGACCGGTGAAGGCCTTCAGCGATTCACAGCCGAGTGCCTCCCAGACCATCGGTGCGAGGCCATCGTGGTCATGGAGAACGAAGTGGCCACCTGGCAGCGCGCCATCGTGGGTGGGGCGTCCCGTATCGTGACTTACACCCAAGCGGGAACGGTTTTCGAGCAGTTACCGGTACAACACGAACGCATCGCTCTGTTCAACCGGTCTGGCAGCAGTCTCTTGCACTTCGCCAACGCGCAAGGGGAAGGGCTCATCGAGGATATCAACATCACAGCCGGCGGCTCACCCGACATACGCACATTCCCCGGCGAGGCCATCCGCGCTGTAGTAAGGGTGAACCCGAACCAGTACATCGTAGCGCTCACGAACAGGCTGGTGCGTTTCGATCGGCCCTCGCAAACGATCGCTCCGTTGGCGAGTGGGATCAGCGCCGATGCATTGGCCTACGAGGAGGCCACCGGATCGCTCTATATCGCGAGCGGCAGCACCTTGATCACCATGGATGCGAACACCGGCACCATCGTGGCCACGGCTTCATTCGGCTTCACGATCGGGCATATCCTGCCCCTGCTCAACCGATAGGGATCAGCGCTTCTTGCTTTCGGGTTTGGCCTTGAGCACCACCCCCATGTCACAGAATTTCTTGATCCGGCGCTCCACCAGCTTATCAGGTGCGGTCTTCACCAACTTGTCCAAGTGTTTCAATACTTCGGCCTTCACCAAGCGGCCAGCTTCCACCGGATCGGCATGGGCACCACCGGCTGGTTCCTTGATGATGCCATCGATCAACTTGTTCGCCAGCATGTCATCGGCGGTCAGCTTCAGTGCTTTTGCGGCTTGCTCCTTGTAGTCCCAGCTGCGCCAAAGGATGGACGAACAGGATTCCGGTGAGATCACGCTATACCAGGTGTTCTCGAGCATGAGCACCTTGTCACCGATACCGATACCGAGCGCACCGCCGGAAGCACCTTCGCCGATGATGATGCAGATCACCGGCACCTCCAGCTTCATCATCTCGAAGAGGTTGCGTGCGATGGCTTCACCTTGCCCACGCTCTTCCGCTTCAAGACCAGGGAAAGCACCCGGTGTATCGATCAACGTGACCACTGGCTTGTTGAACTTCTCCGCCAGCTTCATCAGGCGCAAGGCCTTGCGGTAGCCTTCCGGATTGGGCATGCCGAAGTTGCGATACTGCCGCATCTTGGTATTGATCCCTTTCTGCTGGCCGATGAACATCACGGTGCGACCGTTGATCTGGCCGAAGCCACCCACCATGGCCTTGTCGTCCTTCACGGTACGGTCGCCGTGCAGTTCCATGAACGTGTTGTCGGACAGGATCTCGATGTACTTCAGTGTGTAGGGCCGGTCGGGATGGCGGCTCACCTGCACGCGCTCCCAA
>JAEUTC010000181.1 GCA_016787985.1 Flavobacteriales bacterium
TCGGTACTGAAGTGAGTTATCCCGCGACGATCGGGGAAAGCGCCCTTACGGCTGTTGGGAACGCATCACACTGATGCCCACGTCCAGCACGCCCTTGAGCTTCTCGGTGCGCATGGCTTGTTCCAGGGTAACGGTGTATTCGCCCGCTGCGGGAAAACGATCGCCCAGTTTGTAAAGTACATGGGCCTGATAGCGGTCGGCGAAGATGAAGCCCAAGCCTTTGCCGTACCACTTGCCGGTGGCGTCAGCGAGCAGGCACTCGACCGTATCGCGCACGGCACGACCTCCAGGGCCTTTCAGGTCCACGAAAAGGAACAGGTCGCTGTAAGGATAGTCGCCGCTATGACGCACATCGATGAAGACGTCGTGCTTGTTCACCGAGTCGTTCACATTGAAGGTGAAGCTGGGTTTGTACGAACGGTCCCACGTCTCTTCGGCAATGGGCACGTCCGCTTGGAACACGGGTCGATCCGTGCAGCCCGCGCACAACACCAACAACAAGATCAGGAAGACAGCTCGGGCCATCACGCAGCCGGAGGATTCGGAGGAGGAGCCTGACCACCGTTCGGACGATCACCACCTCGGCCTCGACCACGGCCTCGGTTGCGCCGACCGCCGCGATCGCCTTCGGGGCGTGGCCCTCTGTCCTGACCCTCTGGGCGTGGACCTCGCTCGGGACGAGGACCTTGCTGACCTTCCGGTCTGGGACCCCGGTTAGGACGTGGACCACGGTCGGGGCGCGGTCCACGGTCGCCTTCCGGCCGAGGACCCTTGGCTTGTGCGGCTTCGGGAGATGCAGCGGGTGACGAGCCTCCATTCGGTCGGTCGCGTCGGTCGCGATCACGGCCACCACGGCCCCGCTTCTTGCCCCCCCCGTTATTGCGCGACTTGTTCTTGCTGTCGAAACGGGTGAGTTCATCCTGGCCCACCACGTTCTCGTAATCCGGGGTCTTCACCTTCTCCACCACCTCGTCGGCCATGTTCAGGTCGACCTCCGGTTCGATCCCTTGTTTGTTCTGGGCGAGGATGTCACGCACCACCTCGACCGGGAAACCCGCCATGATGAATGGCTCTCCTGGTTTCTTGAAGCCGTACCACATCTTCCCGGAGAAGATGTCCGTCTTCATGTGCGCGCCAGTGCCTTGTTGGGTCTTCAGCTTGGCGTTCTGCGAGGGATAGCTCTTGATCGCCTCGATGTACATGTCCAGCTCGTAGTTCAGGCAGCACTTCAGCTTGCCGCATTGCCCGGCCAGCTTCTGTGGGTTGAGGGCCAGTTGCTGGTAGCGCGCCGCACTGGTGGTCACGCTCCGGAAGTCGGTGAGCCAGGTGCTGCAGCACAGCTCGCGTCCACAACTGCCGATGCCGCCGATGCGCCCCGCCTCCTGGCGAGAGCCGATCTGCTTCATTTCCACCCGCACTTTGAACCGGTCGCTCATGGTGCGCACGATCCCGCGGAAGTCGATCCGATCCTCGGCGGTGTAGTACACGATGGCCTTGGTACCATCGCCTTGGTACTCCACATCGGTCACCTTCATGTCCAACCGCGCATCACGCACCATCTGGCGACTGGCGATCATGGTCTCATCTTCCAACTTGCGCGCCACGTGCCAGCGGTCGATGTCCTCTTGGCTGGCGATGCGGAGCACCTTGCGCAGTTCGTAGGTCTCACCGGTCACTTTCTTGCGCTCCATTTGGGCGCGTACCAATTCACCGGTCAAACTCACCATGCCGATGTCGTGGCCCGGAGCAGCATCCACCGCCACCAGATCGCCCGGCATCAATTGCAAGCCGGATGTGTTGCGGTAGAAGGCCTTGCGGGTATTCTTGAAGCGCACCTCCACACCATCGAAGGCTTGTTGCCCGCCCGGGAGTGGCACTCCTGTGAGCCAATCGAACACCCCCAGCTTGTTGCAGCCGCTGGTGCTGCAATAGCCATTACTCTTGCAACCGGCCGGTTTGCCGTCCGGACCGACGGTACTGCATCCTGCACACGCCATTTCGCTCAGTTCCAGCCCTTTTGAAAGAGCCTGTGGGGCGAAGATAGTTTGAGCCGCCCTGTCAGACGGACCGCTTTAGCCGACAACCCCCGTTTCTTTTCAGCCACCAGGCGCTAAGAACCGGCACCCCTTTATCACGCCGAGACCGTCATCCGCAGCAGCCCCATCATCTTGTAGCTCAGGTCGCTGAAGAGGATCTTGGGGTTGGCGTTGCGCTCTACGTGGTAGTGGGCGGTCTCCAGCTCGCGCCGGATGCCATCCACGTTGGCATCGTTCAGCAACTTGCTGAAGTTCTGGACGAACTCCTGCTCTTGACCCAGCACCCGCACCAGCTCGGGCACGTTCTGCCATTGCAGGGCGCATTGGCGGATCAGGTAAAGTCCATAGCGCATCAGCGACTTCTGGCGCTCCCGGCCCATCTTCTGGAAGGCCTCGCCGAACTCCACGGCCACGTTCACCTCACGGCGGTAACAGGCGCGCAACCAATCGCGGAAAAAGACGAAGAGCTCCTCCTCGTTCTTGTTGGCCATGTCCGCGGCTTCCAACAGGTCTCCCTCGCTGCGCAGCGCGATGGCCATGGCTTCCTCAGCTCCCAGATCGGGGAATCGTTCGCGCAGTGCTTCGGACAACTCCGTGGGGCGGAGCGCGGGTACTTTGACCAATTGAGCGCGGCTAAGGATCGTGGCCAGCAGTTGGTCGGCATCGGTACTCACCAAGAGGAACACGGTATTGGGCTCGGGCTCTTCCAACGCCTTCAGCAGCTTGTTCGCCGCTGCGGTATCCATCAACTCGGGCAGCCAGATCAACATCACCTTGTAGCCTCCCATGAAGGAGCGCAGGCTCAGCTTCCGCTGGATCTCTTGGGCGATGTCCACGCCCATACGCAACTGTTTGTTCTCGCTTTCCAGCTGATCCCGCCACTGTTCGATGTCAAGGTAGGGCTCCGCGAGCACCGCCTGCCGCCACTGTGCGGTGAAGGGCTCGCACACTTTCACCTTGTCGGTGAAGAAGATCGGGAACTCCAAGTGAACGTCCGGGTGCTCCAGTTTGGACATCTGCAGGCACGATGAGCATTTCCCGCAGGCATCAGCCTCATCCCGTTGTTGGCAGAGCAAGTAGCGGGCATAGGCCAGTGCCAAGGCCAGGTTACCGCTCCCACGCGGGCCCATGAACAGCTGCGCGTGCGCCACACGGCCTTCACGCAGATTGCCGATGAGCTTCGCCTTCAGCGCCGCATGGCCGATGACCTTGGAGAACAACACAGGTGCAAGTTTACGGGCATTCATGAATGCGCCCTTGGCCGATGGCTGCGGGCTGCACGCCGGTCAGCCCGAGCCGGCCGACAGCCAGTAGCCAAAAGCTAGCGACAAGTACTTTCGCGCCATGCAAACGATGGACAGCTACGACTTCAGCGGAAAGAAAGCGCTCGTGCGCGTGGACCTCAACGTGCCCCAGGATGCTAACGGCCAGGTGACGGACGATACCCGTGCACGCGCGATCCTACCTACGGTGAACAAGATCCTCAACGATGGAGGTAGCGCCATCCTCATGAGCCACCTCGGTAGACCGAAGGGCAAGGCGAACCCCGGCATGAGCCTGAAGCCCATCGGCGAATACCTGAGCGGCCTCCTGGGCAAACCGGTGGTCTTCGCCACGGATTGTGTGGGACCCGATGCGCAAGCCAAAGCCGCAGCGCTGAAGCCTGGAGAGGTGCTCCTGTTGGAGAATCTTCGTTTCCACCCCGAAGAAGAAGCGGGTGACGAGACCTTCAGCAAGACCCTGAGCCAGCTCGGTGACGTGTACGTGAACGATGCGTTCGGCACCGCACACCGCGCACATGCCAGCACCACCATCGTGGCGAAGTTCTTCCCGATCGACAAGCTCTTCGGGCACTTGATGCAAGCCGAGATCGACAGCGTGGGCAAAGTGCTCGGCCACCCGCAGCGCCCCATGACGGCCATCGTGGGCGGTAGTAAAGTGAGCAGCAAGATCGATGTGTTGCAGAACCTGATCGGGAAGTGCGACGAACTGATCATCGGTGGCGGCATGGCCAACACCTTCGTGAAGGCGCAAGAAGGCCAAACCGGCGCCTCCTTGGTGGAAGACGACCTCCTGGACACGGCACGCGCCATCATCAAGGAAGCAGCGGAGAAGGGCGTGAAGCTGCACATCCCCACTGATGCTGTCGTAGCTGACGCGTTCGCCGAGAACGCCAACACCGACCAATGCGCGGCAGACGCGGTACCGGATGGTTGGATGGCCCTGGACATCGGCCCCAAGAGCATCGACGCGTTCCGCGCGGCCATCCTGCGGAGCAAGACACTGTTGTGGAACGGACCCATGGGTGTCTTCGAAATGAAGCCCTTCCAGCAAGGCACCGTGGCCATCGCACAAGCCGTGGCCGAAGCCACCAGCAAGGGAGCATTCTCTCTCGTCGGAGGGGGTGACAGTGTGGCTGCCGTGAATCAATTCGGGCTGGCGGACAAGATCAGCTACGTGAGTACGGGTGGAGGCGCCATGCTCGAGTACCTGGAAGGCAAAGTGCTGCCGGGCATCGCGGCGGTACAGGGGTGATACGACCCGCGGATCCGCTGAAGCGCGCGGAAGCCCTATCTTTATCTCGCCTTCCAGGCTACCCGACATTCGGTTAGTGGTTGGACCGGCATAACGAGCACACCCCTCAATTGGCATCATCAGGATCGTTCAACAAGCGCGAAAAGGAGAAGAAGCGCCAGCAGAAACACGAAGAGAAGGAGCGCCGCAAGGAAGAACGCAAGGCCAACGCCAGCGGTGGTGGCTTGGACAGCATGCTGGCCTACGTGGACGAGAACGGGATGATCACCAGTACCCCGCCGGACCCCAGCAAACGCAAGGAGGTCTCCTTGGAGGACATTGAGATCGGCGTGCCACGCCGCGAGCACGAAGAGGTGAGCAATGAGCATACGGGGCGCATCGATTTCTTCGATACCTCGAAGGGCTTCGGTTTCATCAAGGAAGACGGAACCCAGGAGCGCTACTTCGTACACGTGAGCGGCCTGTTGGATGATGTGACGCAGAACGACAAGGTGATCTTCGAGACCGAACGCGGACCACGCGGCATGAACGCCGTACGCGTACGCAAGGGTTGATCCGAGGGTTCCTCGCCGCTCCACCGGGCATTTGAACCGTTCGCATGCGCAGCGCTACTGGTCGATCCGAACTTCAGCCCATCGTCGCGGAGGACAAGGTGTATATCCATCGGGGACTCTCACACCCCGATGTGGTGCGCTACTATGCTGTGAATTATCCGAACCTGGAAGCAGTGCAGGAACAGATGGACTGGTACGCCTCGATCGCGCGCGAGGGAACCGGACAATGGTGGGCTATCCGTGCCACGAGCCACCATGCCTTCTGTGGTGCGATCGGGATCAACAACATCGTTGCCCAGCACCGGCGTTGCGAGCTCGGTTTCTGGCTGTTGCCGGAGCATTGGCGCCAAGGCATCATCAGCGATGTCCTTCCGCTCGTGATCCATCATGCTTTCGATGCGCTGGGACTGCATCGCATCATGGCCGAAGTGGAAACGGAGAATAGCGCCAGCGCTCGTGTGCTCCAGCGAACCGGCTTCAAGCATGAAGGCACCTTGCGCGACTGTGAGGTGAAGGATGGTCGCCTCATCAGCCTGGATGTCTTCGCACGTTTGGCTACCGATCCATGAAACGCTACGAGGACACGCTTTTCACTGGTGCGGACCTGCAGGCGGATAGCTTCCCTGGCTCGGAGTTCGAGCGTTGCACGTTCCGCAACGGACGCTGGATGGAAGCCGATCTACAGAAGTCGGTCTTCATCGAATGCGCCTTTGAGCAGTGCGACCTCAGCAATGCCCAAGTGGATCGCACCGGTTTCCGGAACGTGGTCTTCCGGGGCTGCAAGTTGATCGGGATCCCGTTCGACCGAAGTCACCCGTTCTTATTGGAGCTCCGCTTCGAACAATGCCGGCTTGACTTCGCCACCTTCCGATCACTTGTATTGAGGAACACGACCTTCAAGGGCTGTTCATTGGTAGAGGTCGATCTCAGTGGTGCAGACCTTCGCCAAGCCGTGTTGGATGATTGCGACCTGGCGGGTGCGGTCTTCGACGAGACGGACCTCACAGGCGCGGATCTGCGCGCAGCCCGCAACTTCCTGATCGATCCCACGAGGAATCGCATCAAGGGTGCCCACTTTGACTTGCATGGGTTGCCCGGCCTGCTGGCCCAGCACGGCATCAAGGTGACATTGTAAGGGGGCGTATCTTGGCGTGGCCATGAACGTTTACGCCTTCATCACCCCGCTGGTGATCGTGTTGCTGCTGTTGGAGATCGTCTACAGCACGGTCGCGCGAAAGGGCGTCTACGACTTCCAGGACACCATCACCAACCTCGGCACCGGGATCGGCAACCAGTGCATCAACCTGGCCGTGGCCTTCTTCGTGTACACCTGGTACGGCTGGTTGTACCAATTCGCTCCTTGGTACATCCCAACGACATGGTACAGCATGCTCGGCCTGTTGATCATTTCCGACTTCGTGTTCTACTGGTTCCACCGCACGGGGCACCGGGTGAACATCTTCTGGGCCGCACACATGCCCCATCATAGCAGTGAGGAAATGAACCTGTCGGTGGGCCTGCGCGCCAGCTTCACGCAGCGGCTGTTCCAGTTCCTCTTCTTCGATTGGATATTGGTGCTCATCGGATTCTCTCCCGAGCAGGTCTATGCCGTGGCGGCCGTCCACCTGTTGCTCGCCTATTGGCACCACACACGGTTGATCAAGCGCATGGGCTGGTTCGAACGGATCTTCGTGGCTCCTGCGCACCACCGGGTCCACCATGGTGTCAATCCGCAGTACATCGACAAGAACTACTCGGAATTCCTCATCATCTGGGACAAGCTCTTCGGCAGCTTCGAAGATGAGGACGAGGAGGTGTGCTATGGCATCACGCATCCGCCACGGACATGGGACCCGCTCTTCATCAACTTCCAATATTGGCGCCAGCTCTGGAGCGATGCCTGGCACACGCGCAGGTGGTGGGACAAACTGCGGATCTGGTTCATGCCCACGGGCTGGAGGCCTGCGGATATGCGTACCGGACCACCACCAGCGGTCATCGGCTACACGCTGGCCGAACAACGGAAATACCAGAGCGAACCCTTCGAAGGCATGAAGGGATACATCATCGCACAGGTGATGCTCGGCCTCGCGTACATGTACGTCACCATCAACATGGCCCTTCCACTTTCCGCCCTGGACCGTGTGGTGCTCTCCCTTGGTATTTTCATGATGATCACCAGTTGGGGCGGCATACTGCAGGCACGCAGTTGGGCCATTGGTCTGGAGCTCTTCCGCCTGCTTTACATGGCCGGCACCGTGGTATTCGTCCTGCACCGCAACGGCATCGCCGCGTTCACAGGTTGGCACACCAGCGTGATCGCCTTCGTCGCAGGCATCAGCATGCTCTACTTCATTTATCGGGTACGTCGACCGAAGGTCATGGAAGCCTGATCACTCGACCACTTCGTCCAGCTCTTGACGGGCGCGGTCCACCACGTTCTTGATCCACTTGGTCTCGCCCAACGCAGGGACCAGCAGCGGTGCGAAGGCTTCCACGGTCGGGTAGAGCGTCGATCCCTCGCGGGCCTCAGCAGGAGGTAGAGCACCATCCGAGTATCCCATGAAAAGGTTGAACGCCACACTGAGCGTGAACAAGGCGCGTACAGCACCGAAAAGCACACCTGCGAGTTTGTTGGGCAGGCTGAGTTGTGCGATGTCGATCAAGGTGGTGAGGAAGCGAGCGAGCAGATGGATCAGCAATAAGACGAGCAGGAAGGTGACAAGGAAGGCTAGCGCGGCGTTGTCGGTGCCGAGTCCAGTGGCCTCCGCCACTCGCTCGCTCAGGTGCAAACCGGCCCAAATGGCCGCCACCAAGGCCACCAGCGAAGCGAGTTCCACGATGAACCCACGCGAAAAGCCCTTCACCGCTGCGAAAGCGGCTAAAGCGATGATCGTCCAGTCGATCCAGTTCATGCCATGGTGTGAGTTGGTGAAGATCGGAAGAACTTCGCACGCTCATTCCGAACGACCCGTGGACCTTGCATTCGAAAAACGTTGGCGCGATCTGGTGACCAAACTCTCCAGCCGGTTCGACGCGGGCACGCTCGATCTCAACGCGGTGCTCTTCCTGATCGGCGTGCAGGAGCTCGGTCAGCACGCACGCGACTTCAAGAAGGACGAGAAGGTCGCCCTCATGCACATCGCCATTTGCGTGGTGCTTCTACCCTATGGCTACTACAAGGAACTGGGGCGAGACGCCGATGGGTGGCCCCATTTCGAACGCGACAAAGACCTTCCACCGCTGGCTGCGGAAGAACAGGAACGCTTGATGAAAGAAGCCGTGCTGACGTACTTCGAGGCGTGATCCCTGTCAGTCGGGCATCCGCTCGAGAATGAGCGTCTGCTCGTTCGTCTCCTCCTCGAGGATCTTGATGATGCCTTCGGCGAACAAGGTGTCCTTCTCCGTGTAGATGTCCAATACGGCGAAGCCCGCCTGCCCTTGCTCATAAAGGCCGGTGTAGTCGAATTCGACGGTACCGTTGGTCTTGGTGGTCCCTTCTTGCAGCAGCCGGGTGAGGTCGGGCTTCTGTGGCACCGCCGGGTTGGCGAAGAGCTTCACGTAGGCGTCCGGCACCAACGCGCCATCGGCATCCTTCACGGTGATCACCACTGTGGTGGGCTTCTCCTTGTTGCACGCCGTTGAACCAACGGAAAGTGCGGCGACCATCAGGGCGTTGGTAAGAACGCGTCGGAAGGTTGATGTGGCCATTGGGTTACTTTTGGGGGCCTTGAAGATCAAGGGCTTTTCGAGGAATGCCAAAGGTAAACAAGACGACCGAGCCGCGTACAGTGACTTGGTGCACCCTTCTGACCATTATTTGCGGCCTGTGGTTGCCTGGCGGGGCAGCGGCACAAGTGGTGACCAAGCGGACGATGGTGGAAGTCAAAACCAGCCTTGGCACCATGGTCATCGCCCTCTACAATGAGACTCCCGAGCATCGTGACCGCTTCATTTCCAGGGTGAAAGCTGGATCCATGGACAGTCTCCTGTTCCACCGGGTGGTCCCTGGTTTCGCCGTGGAGGGGGGAGATCCGGCCTCGGCACATGCCCCTTCGGGTACCCCACTCGGGCTGTATGCGGACTCCCTCGGTCTCCCACTGGTGGTAGTGCCAGGGGCCATCCACAAGAAAGGGGCGCTTTCCGCCTCACCCGCTGGCGATGACCCAACACTTGGTAAGCGATCCCATTCCGACCTGTTCTTCTTCGTGCTCGGCGTGCCCTACACCAAGGAGGAGCTCGACCGGATCGCCGAAAGGAATGCCACCTTGGGCGCGCCGTATACCTACACGGAAGAAGACCGCCGTACCTATGCCACCGAAGGCGGCCAACCACGCCTCGACGGGTCCTACACGGTCTTCGGAGAGGTGATCGCGGGGCTGGAGGTGTTGGATGCGATGGCTGCCACCCGATGCAATACTTGGGACCGGCCGATGGAGGACATACGGATGCACATGCGACTACTGCCATGAGTTTGACCGAACGCATTGCCGCCTTGGAGGCGGAATTGGAGAGCGCCACCGCACGTACCGCCGAAGAGGTGGAGAAGTTCCGCGTGGCCATGTTGGGCCGCAACGGCGCTGTAACGGAACTTTTCGAGGCTTTCAAGCAAGTGGCCGGTGAAGAAAAGCGTGCGTTGGGCCAGCGGATGAATCAGCTCAAGCAGGCTGCACAAGCCCGCTTGGAAGCGCTCAAGTCGGGTGTGGAAGCGTCGGGGCCAGCCAAGGGATCCGCGCTGGACATGAGCGCTCCGGCACTGACCGAACCCTTAGGCAGCCACCACCCGATCTCGATCGTCCGCGCCCGTATCACCGAGGTCTTCGGTCGCATCGGCTTCACGGTGAGCCAAGGCCCGGAAATAGAGGACGACCACCACAATTTCGGAGCGCTCAACTTCGCTCCTGACCATCCAGCGCGCGACATGCAGGACACCTTCTTCGTGGAGGGTGATGATCGTGCATTGCGCACTCATACCAGCAGTGTGCAGGTGCGTGTGATGGAAAGCACGCGACCACCGATCCGCACGATATCGCCTGGTCGTGTCTATCGCAACGAGGCCATCAGTGCGCGCGCCCATTGCATGTTCCATCAGGTGGAGGGCTTGTATGTGGACAAAGGCGTGAGCTTCGCCGAATTGAAAGGCACACTTGACTATTTCACGAAGAGCATGTTCGGGTCCGACGTCACCATCCGCATGCGGCCGAGCTACTTCCCATTCACGGAACCGAGCGCGGAGGTCGATATGAGCTGCAGTATCTGCGGTGGCGCCGGATGCAACATCTGCAAACACAGCGGGTGGGTGGAGATCATGGGTTGTGGCATGGTGGACCCGGCGGTGCTGGCGAATTGCGGCATCGATCCCGATGAATACAGCGGCTTCGCGTTCGGTATGGGCGTGGAGCGTATCGCGCAGTTGATCTACCGCGTGCCGGATCTGCGCATGTACTGGGAGAACGATGTTCGCTTCCTCGACCAGTTCTCCGCCGCCACCTTCCGCAGCTGATCCCTATGTCCGCCGCTATCAGCACCGACGTCTGCATCATCGGCGGCGGGCCCGGTGGGTGCGCCACAGCGCTGCAACTGGCGCGCCACGGAAGAGCGTGCGTGGTCTTGGAGAAGAGCACATTCCCTCGGGACAAGGTGTGCGGTGATGCCCTTAGCGGAAAGGTGATGAGGACGCTGGAGCGTCTTGACCCGCAGCTGGCCATGGCGGTGAAGGCCGAATCCGCGGCGATGCCGAGCTGGGGTGTCACGTTCGTGGCCCCGAGCGGTCGCGCACTGCGCGTGCCCTTTTCGCGCAACACCGGCTTGGGCGAAGCCCCTGGCGTGATCCTGCCGCGGTCGCGATTCGACGACCTGCTCTTCCAGCGTACGAAGGACACCAATGCTGTCACCTGCTTGGAGAACCACACGGCCAAACGGTTCGACCGTTCAGGGGCGGACTGGCGGATCTCCTGTACCAATGGGGTTTCGGTGCAGGCTCGACTGGTGATCGACGCCTCCGGAGCCAACTCGCATTTCGCCCGCAATGTCGCCCATCTGCCCATGGAGCCCGAGCATCACGCTGCTGGGGTGAGGGCTTACTTCAACGGTGTTCGTGATCTGGATCCACAAGGCTTCATCGAGCTCATCTTCCTCAAGGACCTGCTGCCGGGGTACCTCTGGGTCTTTCCATTACCCGGTGGGCGTGCGAACGTTGGACTGGGCCTCCGCAGCGATATGGTCCGCAAGCGGCGCGTTGATCTGAGAACACTACTTCTCCAACTCGTCCAAGAGCATCCACAGCTGAAGGCGCGATTCACCGAAGCGAAGATGGAGGGCCCCGTACAGGGCATGGGGCTTCCCCTGGCCAGCAAGCGCCGATCCCTGAGCGGTAAAAGCTACTTACTCGTGGGCGATGCGGGGCACCTGATCGATCCGTTCACCGGTGAAGGCATCAGCCACGCCATGATCAGTGGAGTGTATGCCGCGGATGTTGCTGAGGACATGCTTTCGCACGGCGATACTTCAGCGGCTTTTGCGGAACGCTACGACGAGCGTGTATGGAAACGCCTAGGCAAGGAGCTTTCGATCAGCACACGCTTGCAGCGGATGGCCCACAAAGCTTGGTTGTTCGACTTCGTGGTGGACCGCGCGAACAAGAATCCTGCGCTCGCTGATATGATCAGCAGCATGTTCACCGACCTCGACCTGCGCGAGAAGCTGAAGAAACCGGGGTTCTACATGGATCTGCTGTTGGGGCGGTCTTCCGTCACCTGACGATCAACGGCGCCGAGCTGCCACGAACCAGTCCCAAGGGTAGGGCGCCTTCATCCAACGTGGCGGTGAATCGAACTCCGTGCTCCACGGATACTCCAGTTTTTCGATGGACAGCACATCGGATCCGCGTGCGTCGAGAAGCGCCTCCAGCTCCTCCTTCAGGTAGTGCTTCGTAGGCACGTTGTCTATGTACACCGTGCCATGTTCAAGCCCCTTGCTGTTCAAAGCGGCCTCCCGCTGTGCTTCCTTCGGGTCCATGCCGTTCCGTAGGTTCCATTGCAAATGGCGGAACGCCGTGAGCAGCGCCGAGTTCAAGGAGGGCACGACCAGCAAGAGATGTCCCCCCCTCTTCACGCTGCGCACGGTCCGCTCGATCAATGGTTCTCGCACCTCGATGGCGGCGTTCAACAGTGTATTGATGCACAATACCACGTCCGCCGCCGGGTATCCGTTCCGGTCCTTGCTCAAGTCGGCATGCACGTACCGGATGTTCGAATAGGCTCTTGCCGATCGTTCGGCGACCTCCAAACATTGACTGCTCACATCCACCGCATAAACCTTGGCATACCGCTCAGCAAGCATGGGCAGTGTGCGGCCAACGCCACAGCCCAGATCCGTGGCGCAGCGGTCAGGGCCGGCCAGTCGCTCCACCCAGCTTTCGATGATGCCCTTCGTATCGTTCGCCGGAACGTTGAAGATGTCCTCTTCAAAGGTCTCCGCCACATCATCCCAATCCCGTTCGTTCATGCGTCGCGTATTGTGCGGCGGCGCGGAAAGAGTGGTCGTTGGAAGGTGAGCGCCGCTGCGGTTGATATGTGGATGGACAAGATACCGGCTTGGGCCCTACTACCCGGACCAAGGACCGCCGCGGTATCCACGATCGCCCGTTGATCCATGGTGCGCTGAACCACAACCTCTTCCTTTGCGGCCCGATGGACAGCCTGTACCTCCTTGTTTTCTGCCTGCTCGCGGGGGTGTTGTTGCAGCGGGTGCCGAGCTTCCCGTCGAACGCGGCGCTCACCCTGAACCAATACGTGCTCTACGCACCACTGCCCGCTCTCGCCCTGTATCATATTCCCGAGATCGTTGGTGGGACCGAGCTACTCTACCCCATCGCCGTCGCTTGGATCTGCTTCGGGTCGGCATGGCTTTTCTTCGGGACCTTACGTAGGATGTTCGGCTGGTCGCGCAAGCTCACTGGTTGCCTCATTCTATGTGCGGGACTAGGCAACACCTCCTTCATCGGGTTCCCTGTGATCGAGGCGGTCTATGGCAAAGAGGCACTTGGTACGGCCTTGTTAGTGGATCAGCCGGGGTCCTTCGTGGTCCTCTCCACGCTGGGAATCGTGGTGGCGACGCTCTACTCGCGACATCCGCTGGATGCACCCGCCATGGCAAGGAAGATCCTCTTGTTCCCGCCCTTCATCGGCTTCGCTGCGGCCGTGCTGATGAACCTGTTCGACCTGCACTTCGGCGAGGCTGTGCGCGGCGGTCTGTTGCGCATCGGCAATTCGGTGACCCCTGTGGCCCTCATCGCCGTCGGACTTCAGCTGAGGGTGGAGAAGCAAAGCAAGCACTGGGGCTTCCTTGGGTTGGGATTGACCTACAAGCTCATCCTGGCCCCAGCGATCATCTTCCTGATCTACGTGGTATTGCTCGAAGGCACGGGCAAGGTGGTGCGTGTATCCGTGTTGGAAAGCGCCATGGCACCGATGATCACGGCCACTATACTGGCATCCACCCATGGGCTCAAGCCACGATTGGCCAACATGATGGTCGGTGTGGGCATACCACTGTCGTTGTTGACCGTGGCCCTGTGGTACGTACTGCTGGAGTCGATCTGACGTTACGCGGGGCTCAACTTCAACATGTTCGACATGCCTTGTTCCGCGATGGGCATGCTGGCCACGTTCACCAGCAGATCACCCTTCTCCACGAGTTTCTTGCTGCGCAGGATGTGCTTGATGTCGGCGATGGTATGGTCCGTACTTACGATCTTGTCGTAGTACTGCGCCCGCACGCCCCAAACGAGATTGAGCGTGCCCAGGATGGCCCTGTTGCTGGTGAAGGCGAAAATGTGCGCCTTTGGCCGCATGCTGCTGATCTTGTAAGCGGTGTAGCCGCTGTGCGTCATCGTCACGATCGCTTTGATGTCGATCGCAGCGGCCATACGCACACTGGCCATGCAGATGGCATCGGTCACCATCCGGTCATCGTTCTCCAGATCGGGCTGCTCCACATTGAACATGGCCTCGCTGGTCTCCATTTCCAGCAGGATCCGGTTCATGGCCTTCACCACCTCCACCGGATATTTGCCCACGCTGGTCTCGGCGCTCAGCATCACGGCATCGGCATGGTCCAGCACGGCGTTGGCCACGTCGTTCACCTCGGCGCGTGTGGGCGTGATGTTGGTGATCATGCTTTCCATCATCTGGGTGGCCACGATCACCGGGCGGTGGTGTACGAGGCAACGTTTGATGATGTCCTTCTGCACCAATGGTACTTTCTCCATCGGGATCTCCACACCTAGGTCACCCCGCGCCACCATGAGGGCATCGGCCTCGCGGATGATCTCGTCGATCTCGAGCAAGGCTTCGGGCTTCTCGATCTTGGCCACCACCTTGGCGCTCTTCTCACGTTGCAGGATCACGTGCTTCAGCTCGATGATGTCACGTGCACCGCGTACGAAGCTCAAGCCGATCCAGTCCACATCGTGATCAAGGGCGAAGTCGAGGTCGAGCCGATCCTTCTCGGTGAGGCTGGGCAGGCTGATCTTGGTATTGGGAAGGTTCAGCCCCTTGTTGGCGCTCAGGGGCCCACCATGGATCACGCGCGTGGTCACCTTGGTGGCTCCATCACTGGCGATCACCTCCAGGCGCAACTTGCCATCGTCCAGGAGCACGATCTCTCCGCGTTTAACATCCTTGGGGAACTGTGCATAGCTGGTGCTCACGATCCCGGGTCGCCCTTTGATGGGCTCCGTGGTGATCACCAGTTCACTGCCATCTTCCAACTGGATGGGGCCATCGGCCATCTCGCCCACGCGCATCTTGGGTCCTTGTAGGTCGGCGAGTATGGCGGTGTTCAGGCCGAGTTCGAGATTCAACTCGCGGATGGTGCCGATCAGGTTGGCATAGAACTGATAGCTGCCATGGGAAAAGTTCAGGCGGCATACGTCCATGCCGTTCAACATCATTTCCCGCAGCACCTCCTTACTGGCGGAGGCGGGGCCGATGGTAGCGACGATCTTGGTCTTCGGGTCGTTCATGGTGGTTGGCCGATGGTCGGCCCAGCGCAAGGCTATAGCAGGAGTTTGTGTCCTGCCCGCAGTTGTTCGTAGGGTAGTTGGAAGGCAG
>JAEUTC010000221.1 GCA_016787985.1 Flavobacteriales bacterium
AAGGTTCGATCGGTTCTACATCCTCGATGCCTCGAGGTCTGTGATCATCTTGAACTTGCTGATCTGGATACCCGGTGACTGGAAGGTGCGGATCACCTCGGCCACGCGGCTGTAGTTGGTATTCCCGTCGGCCTTGAGGGCCACCACGGGGTTCTGTCCTGCGTCGTTGTAGAAGATGTTGCGGGTGATCATGATCCAATCACGCAACTGGTTGTTGGTGCTGTCCATGGGGATCCCGTCCCGCTGGGCCATGAACTCCTTCCGCTCACCGCCGGTCTCCAAACTGAGCAGGGCCTTGAGGTCCTGGATGGAGACGCCGATGGGTCCGGCGTTCACGAACTTGATCTTCTCTTCCTGCGAAGGCACATAGTTCACCCGCTTGCCGATCTCTTCGAGCACGGCGATGCGGACACCCTTATCGGTGAAATCCCAGAACACCTTTCCGGTCGTATCCACCACGATGGTCATCATGTTGGTCATCGGAATGGGCGATTGGGACATGGACGACGGCGTGTCCACGGCCACGGCTTCCTCCGGACGGAATTGCGCGGTGAGCATGAAGAAGGTCACCAACAGGAAGGCAAGGTCAACCATCGGAGTCATGTCCAGGTTCGGACTGCTCTTCGGCATCTTGATCTTTGACATGCTGCTTCTTGTTTATGGAATGGAATGGTCCTCCCCGCAAGTCGGGTCGGACATGTCCGACCCCTACTTGCGGTTGGCCAGGGTCTGGCTCACGCTGAAACCAGCCTCGTCGATACCATGCGTGATGGCGTCGATGCGGTTGCTGAAGTAGTTGAAGAAGATGATGGCCAGGGTGGAACCGGTGATACCGAGGGCGGTGTTGATGAGCGCCTCGGAGATACCGGTGGAGAGGGCCGTTGCGTCAGGCGTTCCGGAGGTGGCCAGTGCACTGAAGGCCCGGATCATCCCCAACACCGTTCCGATCAGACCGACCAGGGTACTGATGCTGGCACAGGTGGAAAGGATCACCATGTTCTTGCTGAGCATGGGCAGTTCCAAGGCGGTGGCCTCTTCGAGCTCCTGCTTCACGCTTTGCAGACGCGTCTCCTTGTCATGCGTTGCATCGTATAGAACGGTCTTGTACCGCTGCAGGCCGCTGCGCATCACATTGGCCACGGAACCCTGCTGCTCGTCGCACACCGTAACCGCCTTGTCCACATCATCGTTCACCAAGTGCTGGCGCACGTTCACGATGAACTCATCGATGCGGCCCTTGCCCTTCGCACGGCCCAGGGTGATGAAGCGCTCCACCGAGAAGATCAGCACGATCAGGTTGATGCTGATCAGGATGGGTACGATGAACCCGCCCTTGTAAATGGTACCGTACAACTTTCCGGGGTTGGTATCCACCGGATGTCCATGTACCGGGTCACTGTTCTGGAAGTTGGCGGGGTCGCCAAGCACGAACATGTAGAAGGATACGCTGATGATCAGCACCAAGGGGAACACGATGGCCACGAACAAGGAGTTCGCTTTCCCGCTCTTCACGTTACTCATTGGGGTCGTCTTAAGTTGAGGGTGTAGTTGTTGGCTTGTATCGAGGTGCCGGTCAGCTTTGACAACGGCGGGGGTCAAACTTAGCAAGTTCCCCGCTCGGGCCATGTGAAGCCACTGTAAAGCGGCTACGGATGGTGCACTTCTTCGAAAAGTAGTGGGGCGAATGGTGCGGGGACATGCAGATGGCAATGCTAACGCGTGGCACGATCGCCTTCGTACGGCCAGCCGCATTGCGCAGGGAACGGGCGGAAGGGCGGAAGGAACGGCAGTTCCAACGCCGGATATGATCCCAAGGATGGCCACTTGCAAGTCATGGATTTATTTTCCATGGTATATATTTGCACCATCATGGACCGCAAAACCTTCCTCCGGACCAGCGTATTGGGCGGCGCCGCCTTGGTCAGCGCAGGCCACAGCCACAGCGAACCCACCTTGGAGAAGCCGACCCTCGGTCATGAGCACCTTCCGAACGAAAACCCACGCGTCATGAACAACATGGTATTGCACAGGGCCGCCACCCGCGGGCATGCGGACCACGGCTGGTTGAACGCCCGCCACACCTTCAGCTTCGCCAACTACTACGATCCGGAGCGGATGCACTTCGGCGTATTGCGCGTGCTGAACGACGACACCATCGCGGCTGGCAAGGGATTCGGCACTCATCCGCACGACAATATGGAGATCGTGACCATTCCACTGGCAGGTACCGTTGCCCACAAGGACAGTATGGGCAATGCTGGTACCATCAACGCCGGCGAAGTGCAGGTGATGAGCGCTGGTACCGGGATCACCCACAGCGAGTTCAACCATCGACAGGACGCGGAACTGCGGTTGCTGCAGATCTGGATGTTCCCGCGACAGCGCAACGTGAGCCCGCGCTACGCCCAAATGCCCCTGGAGCACGAAGCTGGGGCAAATGCCTTCGCACAGATCCTTTCGCCATCACCGGATGATGCGGGTGTATGGGTGCACCAGGATGCCTGGTTCCACATGGGCCGTTTCGATGGCGCGCACCGGACCAGTTACACACTGAAGCGGAAGGGCAACGGGGTGTATGCCTTCCTGATCGAAGGCTCCGCCATCATCAATGGCCAGGCCATGGAACGTCGGGATGGCCTTGGTGTTTGGGATGTGGACACGATCACCATCGAGACCGGCGAACAAGGCGCACACATCCTGTTGATGGATGTGCCGATGGAACTGAACTGACGGAACGAACGAACCGATAACGAGAACAACAGCATAAAGCACCATGGCAACTGCGACGACGGCATTGACCAAGTGGACCATCGACCCGGTCCACAGTGAAGTACAATTCAAAGTGAAACACCTGATGATCACCACGGTGACCGGCAGCTTCCAGCGCTTCGGCGCCGAGGTGGAAGCACCCGGGGATGATCTGAGCCAGGCCCGGATCGAGTTCTGGGCTGATGTGGACAGCATCACCACGGGTAACGAGCAACGCGATGCCCACCTGCGCAGTCCGGAGTTCTTCGATCATGCGCAGCATCCGCGGATCCACTTCGTCTCGAAGGGCACCAAGGCGGTGGATCACGATGGTAGTTGGGATCTGATCGGGGACCTCACGATCAACGGCATCACCAAACCCATCATCCTGGGTGTGGAATGGGGCGGTGTGATGAAGGACCCCTGGGGCAACACCAAGGCGGGCGTCACCATCAACGGCAAGATCAGCCGCAAGGAGTGGCACCTGAACTGGAACGCTTCCTTGGAGGCCGGAGGTGTGTTGGTGAGCGATGAAGTCCGCATCAGTTGCGAAGTGCAGCTCGCCAAGCAGGGTTGAGGAACACCTCACGGTGAGTGGAGGTCCCCGTTCGGCGCGCGCCGAACGGGGACCGTGCTTTCAAGGGGCGCTGTGAACCGCGCACCGTGCGTAACCAGCACCCCACGAACAGCGTTGAAGTGCTCCTACGTGGGCTTTCTTTGCCCAGCGGCGGCCGTACATGCTCTTCAACAGCGTTCCCTTCCTACTTCTCGTACTGCCCACCTTCCTGCTGTACTACACTCCGGCGATGCGGCGCTACCAGTTGCATATACTGGTCGTGAGCAGCTTCATTTTCTATGCGTGGAGCATGCCGTGGCTGCTGTTGCTGTTGGTCGCCTCCTTGGCCATCAACACGGCCGCGAGCCATGCGGTGGTGTACGGGCCCGTCCATCGCAGGAAGCTTTACTCCACCTTGGGTGTCGTGGCCAATCTCGCCATTCTGGTCTTCTTCAAGTACAGTCCGCTCATCGGTCGTTCCTTCTTCCCCACGACTGGGCTCGGCGAATTCCTCGTTTCCATTCCACTGCCCGTGGGCATCTCGTTCTTCACGTTCCAGGGCATCAGCTTGGTGGTGGATGCGTATCGCGGCAAGGACATAGAGGAGTACAACAGCATCGTGGTGAAAGGCCTTTGGGCGCACACGCTACGGATCACCACCTTCATCGCGTTCTTCGCGCAACTGGTGGCCGGCCCTGTGGTGAAGGCGCACGAGTTCCTGCCACAGGTGCGCAGCAAGTACTTCAAGGACATCGACTGGAACGCCACGTTCGCCTGCTTGGTGACGGGTTACTTCCTTAAAATGGTGGTGGCCGACAACCTGAAGGATCAGACGTTCTGGATCACCTTCCCCTATTTCCGTGACATGCACAGCATCACCTTGGTGGTCCTGTTGTTCGGCTACTCCATGCAGATCTTCGCGGACTTCGCAGGATACTCGTTGATCGCGATCGGCCTCGCGCACGGCTTCGGTTACGCGCTGATGGACAACTTCGATTTCCCGTACATCAGCACCACGTTCTCGGAGTTCTGGCGCCGTTGGCACATCTCGTTGTCCTCCTTCCTGCGCGAGTACTTGTACATACCTCTTGGAGGTAACCGCAAAGGCGGCTTCAACACGTACCGGAACCTGATGCTGACGATGGTCCTGGGTGGCCTTTGGCACGGTGCAGCCTGGAGCTATGCCGTATGGGGTTTCTTCCATGGACTGGTGCTGGCCTTGGAGCGCCTGGTGAAGGACCTCGGCTGGGGGGTGAAGCTTCCCAAGGTGGTCCACATGCTCTTCATCTTCACCATGGTCACACTCGCCTGGCTCTTGTTCAAGCTGCCCGAGTTCGATCATGTGATCGAGTACATGAAGGCACTCTTCGGCAACACGCATATCGCGAACGTGCAGCCGATCATCCTGTTCTTCACGCTGCTGTTCTCCGTTCCGGTGGTCGCTTATCATATGATGTACCTGTGGACACGCCGACCGCAGCCCGCCTTGGCGCGCATCAAGCCCATGCTCTACGGCATCATGCTCTTCCTCATCCTGGTGAATTCCGGTGGTGGCGCTTCCTTCATCTACTTCCAGTTCTGATCCGCGCATGATCCGCCGTTCGCTCCTCGTGTTCGTGGTCCTGGTGGTGCTTTACGCGCTCTACGTGGCATTCCTGAAGCCTGAATTGAACACCGTTCAACACCAGGCCAGTGGTAACCGCATCAGTGCGGAGCAATACGTGTTCGCACCGGATGAGCCCGGTTCCACCGTCATCGTAGGGTCTTCGCTTTCCTTCCGGATCGAACTGGACAGCCTGCCCGCGAAGACCAGCAACCTGGGCTTCGGGGGCCTTACCGTTTACGATGGCCTTGAATTGGTGCGGCGCTCTGGCAAACGACCAGCACGGATCCTGGTGGAAACGAACATGATCTTCAAGGAGGCCGACCGTGCCTTTCTGGATGCAGTGTTCCAGCCGGGCCTCTTCGAACTGCGCAAAGTGGCGCCCATCCTGCGGGAAGAGAACCAACCCACCGGCGTGCTCGTGGGCTACTTGAAACGGGGCATGAAGGAGGAGGGTCCGGGACCCAAAGCGGGAGAGCCCGACAGCACCATGATGAGCGAGAACCTGCTCAACACCAACCGGGGCATCTTCAGCAAGGTACCGGCGGATAGTGTGCAGGAGCGCTTCCTCACCACCTTGGAACGCGAAGTGAAGGCCTTGGAGGCCAATGGCACGGAAGTGATCTTCTTGGAAGTGCCGATCAGCGAAGAGTTGATGCGAAGCCCACTGGCCGTGCGCGCACGTGAGGTGATCAGCAGCCGTTTCCCGCAGCACCGTTTCCTGCGGTCAGACCGCACCTGGCGCACCACGGACGGCTTGCACTTGGAGTGGTACAACGCACAACGCTACAGCCGCTGGCTGGGCGCGGAGCTGCGGGCGCTGCCGTTGAAGTAGTGGCCGTGCTGGTCGGCTTCACCGGCAGTGCACGGGGCATCGGCTATCTTTGCCGCCCCTTAGAAAGCCGTGATGGACAAGCGTTTTACGCAGTACGAAGAACTCGACCTCCCCAAGGTCGCCGAGGAGGTGTTGAAGCAATGGGAGGCCGAGGACACCTTCGGTCAGAGCCTGCAGCTGCGCAAGGATGCGCCGCCCTTCGTGTTCTACGAGGGTCCACCCAGCGCCAACGGATTGCCCGGCATCCACCACGTGATGGCGCGCACCATCAAGGACATCTTCTGCCGCTACCAGACCCAGAAGGGCCACCGCGTGGACCGCAAGGCCGGCTGGGACACGCACGGCCTGCCGATCGAGCTCGGCGTGGAGAAGGAGCTCGGCATCACCAAGGAGGACATTGGTAAGAAGATCAGCATCGAGGAGTACAACGCCGCATGCAAGAAGGCCGTGATGCGCTACACCGATGTGTGGAACGACCTCACCAAGCGCATCGGCTTCTGGCTTGACCTGGAGAAGCCTTACGTCACCTACCACACCAAGTACATCGAGAGCGTGTGGCACCTGTTGAAGCAGCTCCATGATCAGGACCTGCTCTACAAGGGCTACACCATCCAGCCTTATTCACCTGCGGCCGGAACCGGGCTCTCCTCGCACGAACTGAACCAGCCCGGCACCTACAAGCCGGTGAAGGACACCAGCGTGGTGGCCCAATTCAAAGTGAAACGCGATGCCGCGAGCGAGTGGCTCTTCAAGGACTCCTTCGGCGATGTGTTCATCCTCGCGTGGACGACTACGCCGTGGACCCTGCCCAGCAACTGCGCGCTCACTGTGGGCCCCAAGCTGGACTATGTGCGCGTGAAGACCTTCAACCCCTACACGCACGCGCCGCAGACCGCGGTGCTCTCGAAGGCACGGCTGACCGCGTACTTCAGACCAGATCTGCAAGATCCTAACCACTCTATTCTCAAAGCCACACAGCTGGGCGTTCCGGTAGTTGATGCATTTGCCAATTATGACAAGAATGGCAAACTCATTCCATGGCAGATCCTCGACGAGTTCTACGGCCACCAACTCGAAGGCATCCGCTACGAGCAGCTTCTTCCATACGCGACACCCGAAGGTGGTGATGCCTTCAAAGTGATCGGCGGTGATTTCGTAACGACAGAGGATGGCACCGGCGTGGTGCACACGGCTCCCAGCTTCGGTGCCGACGATATGCGCGTGGCGCGCCAGCACGGCATCGGTTCGCTCACGTTGGTGGACCTGCGCGGACGCTTCAAGCCAGAAGTGACCGACTTCGCGGGCGAGTACGTGAAGGCCGAATACCTGAGCGCGGAGGAGCAGGCGGCCGAGGCGAAGAAGCAAGGGCGCGACAAGTACCTCAGCGTGGACGAGCGCATAGCGATCAAGCTGAAGACCGAGGGCCG
>JAEUTC010000224.1 GCA_016787985.1 Flavobacteriales bacterium
GTGAGCGCCAGCGTGGTGAACGAATACCACGAGAGCGGCGACTTCGACGGCTTCCAGTTGGAGCTCTTCCGCCGCCTGAGCTGCGAAAGTCCGGTGAACGCTGAGCAGTTCAAGAACATCAAGACCGAGGAGCTGATCGAACAGGTGTACGATGCCGCCTTGGCCAGCTACGAGCGCCACGGAAAAGTGACGGCGGACCAGGCCATGCCGGTGATCACCGATGTGTTCTTGAACCAGGGGCAGCAGTACCAGAACATCGTGGTGCCCATCACCGACGGCATGAAGACCATGCAGGTGGTGACCGACCTGGCCAAGACCTACAAGAGCCAGGGCCGCGAGCTGATCGCCAGCGTGGAGAAGTACATCACGCTCGCCATCATCGACAACGAGTGGAAGGAACACCTGCGTGAGATGGACGAACTGCGCCGCAGCGTGCAGAACGCCAGCATCGAACAGAAGGACCCGCTGTTGATCTACAAGCTGGAGAGCTTCAACCTGTTCAAGGCCATGCTCGAACGCATCAATAGCGATGTGGTGGGGTTCCTGGCGAAAGCAGGTCTTCCCTCCGCACAGCCGCAGGTGCGCGAAGCCCAGGCACCGCGTCCGCCCCAGCAGCGGGTGGAGACCAGCCGCACCGAAGTACCGCAGTTCGCAGGTGGCCGCAGCACGGCCAGCGCACCGCGCCCAGCGGCAGGTCCGCCCGCACCGGGCCGTGGCGCCATGCCCCCTCCCCCGCCCCGCACGCCCCCAACGCCGGTGCGTGTGGACAAAGCCCCGGGCCGCAACGATCCCTGTCCGTGCGGCAGCGGCAAGAAGTACAAGCAGTGCCACGGACAAGGCGCGTGAGCAACGAGCATTCACGAGACTCCGGATAGCCCGCTGCGGCGGGCTTCCGGAGTTACAAAACAGCCGAAGGCCCTCGATCGCTCGAGGGCCTTCCTGCTTATGGTGTATGTAGTGGGGTTCTAGAATTGGACCGGCACACGCATCTGCACGCGCACGGGGACACCTTTATCCGCGCCTGGTGTCCAAGGCGAGGTGGACTTGATCACATCCACCACCTGCTCATCAAGGGCCTTGTCCTGACCTTCGATCACCTTCACATCGCTCAACTCACCGTTCTTCTCCACCACGAAGGAAGCCATCACAGGTCCCTTTACGGAAGTTCCTTCGGGAAGTTTCACGCCTTCCTTCACCGTACGCACGAACGCGCGTTCGTCGCCACCTTTGAAGGTGGGCATGGTCTCGGCACGGGTGTAAAGGATGTTGGCCAGCACGTCGGGGTTGTACACCTTCTCCGCCAAGGGGCCACCCCAGGGATCGAAGCGCAGCCACACGCCGGTCTTGTTGCCCATCACGTACTCGCCCTTGCTTTCCACCTTTCCGTTGGGATGGTAGAACACGAATGCGCCTTCTTCGATGGTCAAAGCGGCATCGCGGAAGCGCCCTTCGGCCTTCAACTTGCCGTCCATGGTATAGATGCGGCCGATGAAGAGTTCGCCGTCCTTGCCATCGGGCACCATGTAGAACGCTGCCTTGCCACGCGAGGTGGGCTCCAACACGTTGCTCAGGTAGATCTTCGCCGCCTTGGGATCGCCATTGCCGGCTTCCACCGCGGTGGCCGAGAGCGAGAGGAGCAGGAAGGCTACGGGGAATTTTGATCGCACGGCGATAGGGAGAGATGGTTGTTCCCTTCCTACGCGGGTGGATGTGGAAGGTTACAATTCTCTTATGCGGCCCTCCCCTCCTTGTGTTCTCGGATGGTTCCGGTGCCCGTCACCAAGGCCCATCGGACCGGTCAGAACGTGAACCGTGCCGACATCTGCACGTTCCGTCCTGGGGCACTGACACCGGATGCGAAGGTGCGGTAGTTGCGGTCGGCGATGTTCTCCACCGCCAGTTGGAGGGAGACCCACGGCGCCAAACTCCACGAACCGCGCACGTTGTAGGTGATCCAAGCGGGCATACCGGCCGGGGTGGCGTACTGGAGGTTATCCTCGCCGGAATCGCTGTAGTCGCGAAGGCGTTTCCATCCGTTGTAGAGCACATAGGCCTCCACCTTGGCCCGTGCGAGCAGCCATTCAAGACCGGACCGGCCATAGAGGGGTGGAATATGATCCAGGGGCGCCTGATCGTCGCCGTTCACGACACGGCCGTAAGTGTAGGTGATGGCATTCGACCAGGACAAGCGGTCCCGCAAGGTCACGGTCATCGTTGCGTTCGCGCCCGTGATGAACGCCTTGCCGGCATTGGTCAGGGCCGTTACCTGGCTCATCACTTCATCATAGAGCAGGCTATCGCGACCGTTCTGTTGGAAAGGCTGAACGACCAGCGCATCGGAGAACCAGGTGTGGAAGGCGGTCAGCTGGATCGAATGGCGACCACCCATCACCTTGTTCACGCCGATCTCCGCGTTCAAGGTGCGTTCGGGGCGAAGCGCTGGGTTCGGCACCACCACACGGCCTGGGGCGCTGTCGAAGACCTTGGCCAGGTCATCCACATTGGGTGCGCGGAAACCGGTGTTGAGCAAGGCGGTGAGCCGCCAGGTGGTGTCGGGTGCATAGACCGTGGCCAACCGCCAATTGAACGCATCGTGGCGCTGCCGGAGTCGACCGTTGAGGAACTGGAAGTCGTACTCGTCGGCGAAGGTGGCATCGAGCCCAACGTGATTGAAGCGAAGCCCATCGCTGAGGATCCACCGCTTGCCCGCCTCGAAGGTGTGCGTGACGAAAGCCGCCGCCGTTGACATGGACGAGCCGCCGTTCGGGTAGCGCGTGGTGAGGTAGCTCACGGCACCAGTATTGATATCCGTGCGTTCTGCGTGGGAGGAGACCGTGTTGTGGTACGCCTCCAGTCCATAACGCACTTCATGCCGGGCCAGGCGCTTTTCAAATTCGGCATTGATGCCCCAGACATCGACTTCTTCCACGCGATGGCCCAAGCGGCTGCTTCCCCACGCCCGGTTGTGCCGGCTTTGTACCACGTGCTGGAAGCTGGGTGTGATGCGCGCTTGATCGGACCAGCGTGACCGGCCCATTTCCAGACCGTACGCCGCCAGGAAGCGGCGTTGGGGTCCGTAGTACCATTCCGCATGGGCCGGAACGATCGATCCATCCGCGCCGATGGTGGCCTCGGAAAGCCGGTCATAGCGTGGCACATCGCTGCTGGCGCTCAGCTGTAGGTTGATCTGGTGCGTGGTGGAAGCGCCTGTGCGCCACCGCAGCTTCTCCATCAAGTCCAGCTGATCATAGGCCGTGCCCACCTGCACATCGGGGTCGGTATTGCTCACGATGCGGTCAACGCCATCCGAGCGCTCCACATAGAAAGCCCGTTCGCCGAAACGAGGCTGATCGGCCTGCCGGACACGCCCTTGCCGAAGATCACCGAAACGGCTGGCGGTGATGCTCGTGAAACTGCTGAACCTCTTCCGGCTGATCGAAAGGTCCACGTGCGCTGTGCGTTCCTTGTTCGCTGTGGCATGCCTCACCAATGCGGAACCGCCGATCCGCGTGCCTGCGCTATCGAGGAACGGTGCCGCGCGGGTGATCATGTGGATCACACCACCGAGCGCATCGCTGCCGTAGACCACCGACGCCGGACCACTGATCACCTCGATGCGGTCCACGGTCTGTTGGTCCACCGTCATGATGTCCTGGAGGTGGCCCGCGCGATAGATGGCGTTGTTCATCCGCACCCCGTCCACCACGAGCAGGATGCGGCTGGCCTCAAAGCCACGGATCACCGGGCTGCCACCGCCCATCTGGCTCTTCTGCACGAACACGGTGCCTGCATTCTGCAACAGATCACCGGTGGTGGGCTGGTCCAGGAAGGCGATGTCCCTGGCATCGACCACCTCCACACGCTCGGCCAAGTCTTCTGTCGGTTCACGGAACCGATTGGCGGACACCACGAACTCGGCCAAGGGCACAGCGCGTGGCAGCAGATGGACCTCGCCACCGGCATCCCAGGCATCCCGCGCTACCATGGTACGCATGGCATAGGAAACGTGCGATATCACCAGCGTATCGGAGCTGCCGACCCCAGAAAGCAGGCAACGGCCGCGCGCATCCGACAGACAGCTGCCGCTACCGTTCGAGGTGCGGATCACGGCCCCTTCCACCGGATGCAGGTCAATGGCATCACGCACCACCAATGCTTGAGCGAAGCAAGTGGATGCACACACGGAAAAACAAAGAAACAGGAGTCCCCTCATCGGTACTTTCCTCACCGTTCTTGCATCAAGTGGAACTCGGCTGATCACCTGAACGAAGTTCGCCGTTCACCATCGATTGGAGCGGCTCGCCTCCCTTGGTTAATGACAAGACCCAGAATGCATGTGGGATGGCACCACCCGGAATTGCCCTCATGCATCTGAAGGCTCATTGTTTGATGAAGCTTAGGTGAGTCCTTTCTGATCCCGGAACATGCCTCTCCATGGAATAGAGACCAGGAGCCAGCCGGGATACATCCAGTGTATGGGTGACATCATCGAAGAAATGCACTTCGAGCACCTGGCCGAGTGAATTCCGAAGTTGGAACTGCCCACGATCCAGCGGATCTTCAGTCTGTACAACAAGTCGATCAACGACCGGATTGGGAAAGATCGAAAAGTGTGACCCCATCTCGGTCTCTTCCGGAGAGCCGGTATATATCGAACAAGCCATGGGCTCGAACTCGTAGATCCGCTCGTCACCCTGATCCATGCAGATCAAATAGGTGTCGTCATCCACCGTATCCTGGCCGCTGGTCACGCCGATGGTGGCACCCACTCCTTCGATGACATGGTAGGTCTGAAAGCCCGATGCATCCGTGAAATTGAACCTCCTCCGCTGCTCGTTGCCCAGGTCGATCACATTGATCGAATCCAGCAGAAGAGGACCCTGGCCGAACAGGTAGGCAAAAGATCCTGGCTGTAAGCCGAAGTCATACAGGACTTCCTCCTCCGATGAGCCGCTCGGCATGAAATAGACTCTCCGCGCCGTGGTATCATTCCGCACCGCACCCGAGCGCTGGTAGATGCCACATGCGCCATTCGAGAACACCACATCCAACTTGGCATAGACCACCCCAGCGATCAACGTATCCCCTGTCGTGGCCATTCGACAAAAGCCATCACCGAGACCGAACATCGAACAATCCGAACTACCGCTACCAACGGACCAGACAGCATCGTTCATCGGGAACGGATGATAGTCCTGGGCTGCGCAATGGCCATGCACAGCGATGAACGAGATGGCTAGTACTAGGTTCCTCAGTTGGAACAAAGAACTAAGGAGTGGACCCCGCCCGTTCATTGGCGGGGCCAAGGAAGAGGTCTTGCTCTCCTGCTTCACCTTGATCACATGTTCCTCGGGGAGATCCTCGATCACCGTCTTGGCCGCTTCGAAGTTCTGTTGCTGCAGGTAGGTGAGCGCTTCGGCATAACGGGCGGCAGGGGTGCGCCACGAAAACGCACTGGACGGGTGCAACACGTTCATACTTGAAAGGTACCAGATCGACGGAACATCGGTCTCACCCCGCCCACCCTTCCCTATCCAAACTGCGGTACTGGATGGCTTCTGCGAGGTGTTCGGTGCGGATATCCGGGCTGCCGCTCATGTCGGCGATGGTGCGGCTCACCTTCAGGATGCGGTCGTAGGCGCGGGCGCTGAGGCCGAGGCGGTCCATGGCCTTTTCGAGGAGGGCCTTGCCGGTGGCATCGATGCGGCAGATCTCGCGCAGTTCCTTGCTGCCCATCTGCGCGTTGCAGTGGATCTTCCTTCCCTCGTACCGGTCCTGTTGGATCTTCCGCGCGATGATGACACGCTCGCGCATGTCGGCGCTCTTCTCCGCTGGGCGTTCGGCGCTCAGTTCGGTGAAGGGCACGGGCGTTACTTCGATGTGGATGTCGATACGGTCCAGCAGGGGGCCGCTCACCTTGTTGAGGTACTTCTGCACCACACCGGGCGCGCAGACGCATTCCTTGTCGGGGTGGTTGTAGTAGCCGCAGGGGCACGGGTTCATCGCCGCTACGAGCATGAAGCTGGCGGGGTACTCCACCGTGAAGCGCGCGCGGCTGATGGTGACCACACGATCCTCCAACGGCTGGCGCAATACCTCCAGCACCTGGCGTTTGAACTCGGGTAGCTCGTCGAGGAAGAGCACGCCATTGTGCGCCAAACTGATCTCGCCGGGTTGGGGGAAGGATCCGCCACCTACGAGTGCCACGTCGCTGATGGTGTGGTGCGGCGAGCGGTAAGGTCGCACGCTGAGCAAACTGTCCTCCTTCTTCAACTTACCGGCTACGCTGTGGATCTTGGTGGTCTCCAGGGCCTCGTCGATGTTGAGCGGGGGCAGGATGGTGGGCAAGCGTTTGGCGAGCATGGTCTTGCCCGCGCCCGGTGGCCCGATGAGGATGAGGTTGTGTCCGCCAGCCGCTGCGATCTCAAAAGCGCGTTTGATGTTCTCCTGCCCTTTCACGTCGGCGATGTCCACCGGATAGCTGCGGCTGCTGTTGGCGAACTCGGCTTCGATGTCCACCACGGTGGGTTGCACGGAAGAGCGCCCATGCAGGATGTCGACCACTTCGCGCAAGTGCTCCACGCCGTACACGGTGAGCCCCGTGACGATGGCTGCCTCACGAGCGTTGGCGGCGGGCAGGATGATGCCTTTGAAGCCTTGGCGTTTCGCTTCCAGTGCGATGGGCAAAGCGCCTTTGATCGGGCGCACGCCACCATCGAGGGAAAGCTCACCCATGACGAGGTGCGTCTCCAAGAGGTCCGGAGGTGCTTGATCGGTGGCGGCGAGCAGGCCGACGGCGAGCGGCAGGTCGTACGCGGTACCCTCTTTGCGGATATCGGCCGGGGCCAGGTTGATGGTGACGCCCTTGCCGCGTGGGAAGTAGAGCCCGTTGTTGCGCAGCGCGGCGTCCATGCGTTGCTGGCTTTCCTTCACGGCACTGTCGGGCAGGCCCACGAGGAAGAAGAACGCACCGTTCTCCACGTTCACCTCGGCGGTGACGATGGTGGCATTGATGCCGAACACGGCACTGCCGAAGACCTTGACAAGCATGTACTCCCGTATT
>JAEUTC010000242.1 GCA_016787985.1 Flavobacteriales bacterium
GAAGGCATAGGTGGTATTCGGCTGCACGGTGATGGTCTGGCACCAGATGTTGGCATCCGGCACGGCCGATCCATTCACGAGCAACATTTGGCCGCCGCCCGAATGGTCGCCGCAGGAGGGAAAGTTGGAATGCAAGAGCGACTGGTCGGTGGTGAGGCCGTAGGTCCCTTCAACACTCAATGGGCCCCAGGTGCCACCGATGCCGATGGAGAGGTCGGTGGTGAAGCCCACATCACCAGCCGAGAAATCGCCGTTCACCGCCAGGTCCTGCCCGGGCACAGGGAACGTGGCCGTGCACGTATAGGTACCCGAGGCATCGGCCGTTATGTACTGCGCCCCACTTCCGTTCTGCCAGCGGAGGGTAACGCTGCCCGACGGTCCGGCCAGGAGCACGTTCTCGCCGTTGCACAGGGTGCGGTCAGCGCCCAGGTCGAAGGCACAATCCTGTGCACGGATCGACCCATAGGCCCACCAGAATATGGCGATGCATAAGAACGAACGGAGCATGCGTGGTGTTTGCACAATGATACTGCAAGACCCAGCTTGGTTGCCTGCCTCCTGGGAACTGCCAGCGACCGGTTGCCGCTACCTTTGAACTCCCGCCATGCGCTCATTCACCATCCCCACCCACTACCGCAGCGAACTCATCGGCCGTTTGAAGGCCTTCCGCAAGGCGCAGGACCCCAAGAAGAAGGACCTCTCGCCCACCCTGCTCGATCTTGGTGCGGTGCGGTTCGTGTTCGCTCGGCACTTCGGTTTCTGCTACGGGGTTGAGAACGCCATCGAGATCAGCTACCAGGCCATCGAGCAGAACCCCGGAAAACGGATCTTCCTGTTGAGCCAGATGATCCACAACCCGGAGGTGAATGCGGATCTCGAGAGCCACGGCCTGCGTTTCATCCAGGATACACATGGGCAAATGCTCATGGATTGGAGTGAGCTTACGGCCGAGGACATCGTGATCATCCCTGCGTTCGGTACCACCTTGGAAACTGAGGCGCGCTTGAAAGCGATCGGGATAGATCCGTTGAAGCACAACACCACCTGCCCCTTCGTGGAGAAAGTGTGGAAACGCAGTGCACAACTCGGCACGCAGGATTACAGCGTGGTGATCCATGGCAAAGCCGCCCACGAGGAAACGCGCGCCACCTTCAGCCATACCGCCGCCGGTGCGCCCGCGGTGATCATCAAGGACATGGAAGAAGCGCAGTTGTTGGGCCGCATCATCCTGGGGGAAGAACCCATCGCACGGTTCGCAGAAGTCTTCGGCAACCGGGCCACACCGGACTTCGATCCGCTGAAGGACCTGCAACGCATCGGTGTGGTGAACCAGACCACCATGTTGGCCACGGAGACACAGGCCATCGCCGATCATCTGAAACAAGTGATGATCCGTAAATACGGCGATGCGAATTCGAAAGACCACTTCGCCGATACGCGCGACACGCTCTGCTACGCCACCAACGACAACCAGGACGCCACCAACGAACTCTTGAAGGCCGAGGCCGATCTAGCACTCGTTGTTGGCGGCTACAACAGCAGCAATACCAGCCACCTCGTTGAACTGTTGGAGCACAAGTTCCCCACGTATTTCATCAACGGCGAGAAGGAGATCCTGAGCGCGGAGGAGATCGAGCATTTCAACTATCCAGCGCACAAGCTGGAGCGCACTTCCAACTGGCTGCCCGAGAAGCGTCCGTTGACCATCATCCTCACCAGCGGAGCTAGTTGCCCGGATACCTTGTTGGATCGGGTGATGTTGAAAGTGCTTTCGATGGTGGAAGGGGTGAAGGATCCGGTGGAGGTGGTGGGATACACTACCACATAAGCGGATGAAGAAGATAACCGACCTCACTGAGGAGCGCTGGCGAACAACTCACGAACGAGATATTACCGGTAGGCTTCAGAAGGGACGTGTCAAGTACATCGCCAAACGCGTAGTGCGCACCGTGACTACCGGGCCTCGAATAGGTCACGCATTCATCGACTTCATCTGTGTGGATCTTGTAGCCATCATCTTCCAGTATTTCATGGCCCTAGCATTGTTAGGCATGCCTGTGGGAGCGCTCTCCATCACTATGGAGCTGGTCATGAGCCTTTGCGCGCTTCTCTTCTTCCCAGCGATGTACATCGGATTTGAGTACAAATGGCAACGAACGCCGGGTAAGTTCGTCACAAAGACGCGAGTGGTAAATGAATACGGCGACCCACCAGATCTATCAGCCATCTTATTGCGCACAGTGATAAGGCTAGTTCCTTTCGAGGCGTTCTCATGTTTTGGGGACCCCTATAGTCGTGGATGGCATGACAAGTGGTCGGGCACCTTCGTTGTGCCTGATGAAGAATTGAAACGACTGAAGGAGCTTCAAGCGGAACAGTCCGCCACTACTGTGGTTCCGTGATAAGGAAACGCATCCTCTTCGTCTGCACCGTCAACCGGATGCGCTCCGCCACAGCGCACAAGATCTACGAGAACGACGAACGCTTTGAGGTGGACTCAGCCGGGACCGACCGCACGGCCAACGTGGTGTTGGAGGAATGGCACTTGGAATGGGCCGATGCCATCGTGGTGAGATTCCGGGTCAAGCCCGGAATGACAACTGGAACAAGATCCGCGAGCGGTTTCCGCAGTGATATGAGAAGAAGCCGATCGTGTGCCTGTACATCGAGGACATCTACGACTACATGCAACCGGAGCTGATCGCGGTGTTGCAGGAGAAGTTCGAGGATGTGT
>JAEUTC010000005.1 GCA_016787985.1 Flavobacteriales bacterium
GGTACCACTGGTGTAGATGATGGTGGCCAGGTCGCTGTTCTTCACGGCGGCTTTGTAGGCCTCCAGCTCTGCCCGGCGTTCGGCACCACGGCCCAGCAGTTCCTTCCAATGCCTGGCGCCTTCGATGCGCTCGAAGGTGAAGAGGTGTTCCACGGCCGGCACCTTGGCTTGCGCGAGGCGTGCTTTGGCCAGCAGCTCGGCGTTGCTCATGAAGAAGATCTTCGATCCGGAATGCTCCAGCACATAGGCGTAATCCTCCGCCGACATGGTGGGGTAGATGGGTATGCCGATGGCCCCGATCCGCAGCACGGCCTGGTCCACGATGGCCCATTCCGCGCGGTTGCCGCTGGTCAAGGCCACTTTGTCACCGGGACGGATGCCGAGGTCCAGCAGGCCTAGGGCCAGTTGCTCGGAGATCTCCACGAACTCCTTGGTGGAATAGGAGCGCATCTTGCCATCCTCCAGGGATTCCACACAGATCGGTTGCGGGAATTCGGCCAGTTGCAGGTCGGCGATATCGAAGAGGCGTGTCACGTGCATGGGGACAAGATAATGGGAGGTTCAGCAAAAAGGAACGGCCCCTTTCGGAGCCGTTCGTGTCCTGAACATCCACGGTTCACTCCAGGCTACCATCGAATTCAACAGTGATCACCCGCACTTGGTTCCCGGTCTTGAACACGAACTTCTCCTTGAAGTGCGACTTTCGCTCCTGGTCCATGTAGTACACCTTCTCCACCCGGCGGTTGTCTTTCTGGCCATCCACCTTCAGGTCGATCTCGAAGATGGCGTTCACCGCGCTGCTCTTCAGGCTGCTGCGCTTCACGTTCTGGGTGCTCACCTTCACGCGGCTTTCCAGGGTGATGGCCTGCCCAGCGAAGACCACCACGCGGTCCGAGCCTTCGGCGCCTTTGATCATGGCCGAGACATCCATGCCGTTCTGCACCTGGTCCTTTTCGCTGATGGTGACGTTGCTGATCTTGTAAATGGTCTGCGCGTTCAGGGAAAGGGCGAGCGTGGATGCTGCCAAAAGGGAGAGGAGCCGGAACATGGTTTGGCCTTTTATTTGCCTAGTGGTCGACAAGATACGTGCCACACCTACCACAAAATCCACCCACACCATGAACGTGAACATCCGTTCCGTGCTGCTTGGAGCAGCTCTCCCCTTGGCCCTTTTCCTGGGCTACAGCTTCCGTCCTTCGCCAGTGGCTACGGCGTACACCTACCGACAGTTCAGCACCATCGAAAGCGTGGTGCCGGGTGGTCTTGGCCGTTCGCGCGTCATCATCAGCGACGCTGGTGACCAAGAGGTGGGCAAGGACCTGCTGAACTTCTACAGCATGGTCGGTATCAACTTCAAGAACATCGCCAACAACGACCGCCTGATCGTGGAGACGGTGAACGAGTGGACCGGCGAGGGTTGGGAATTGCATACGGTGACCACCGGCGTACAGAGCGGCGAGAAGGGCGGCGGCATCTTCATCACGCGCTACCTGTTCCGCAAGGCGCTTTGATCCGGATACCAACACGGAACTCAGAAGCCCCGGTCTCTGCCGGGGCTTCTGCTTTTATCATGCTCCATCCTACAGCGCCATGGCCGGAAGCGTGGTCCTTCGGGTCTGCCGGAACAACGACTAATAGCTATTGTTTCCAACCCCTCGTGACCTGTCCCGACCAGCGCTTCCGGATGTATGGATCTTGCCGGTGCCTTCTGTTCTCGTGTCCAAGGCGCCATCGCTGAACACATAGGCGTCTCCCGTTCCCGTTACCGAGACGCGTCCACCACTGCGAGCTTGTAGGTTGGTCGCGTTCACATCGCCACTGCCGACCAAGAGCACATCCACGCGGTCGGTCTTGCCGCCCACCTGCACATCACCACTGCCGGTAAGGCTGATGGTGGTGGTTCCGGTCACATTGACCGCGCCGCAATTCACATCCCCCGAGCCTTCCAGGTCGATCTTGAGCGCATCGGTATTGGTCACCTTGGAAAGGTTGATGCCGCCGGAACCCCGCACGTTCACGGTCAGTTCCTTCGTTTCCGCCAGGTTCGCAAGGGCGATATCACCAGAGCCCTCGACCAGGAGGTTCACGACCCGAGCATCCTCGGCACGTGCTAAGAAGAGGTTGCCGGATCCGAGCACGGTGAGGTCGAGTCCATTGCCGCTGACCACGCGTTCCGCATGGATGCTGCCGGAGCCGGCCACGATCAGGTCCTCCACGCGCGGGAGGCGCACCTGCACCTGCACCGAACCACCCTTGCCATACTTGCCGCGCCCAGCCCCGAAGTCCACGCGGAGGAAGCTGCCATCCAGATCGATGTTCAAGCCATCGAGAAGGTCCTCGTCCCCGGTCGCGGTCACGCTGAACTCACCCATCTCCACGGTCACGTCCACGCTGGAGGCCACCATGACCCCCGTGAAGCCGCGCAGGTCGAAGGTGCGCTGACCGTCGATGGCCGCCGGTGGAGGTGGGGCTGGTGCGGGGTCGGGTTGGGTGCTGACCGTCACGGAAAGCATCACCGAGTCCTGTTCCTCCACCACCGTGCAGGCGATCGCTGTTTCCGCTTTCGGTTCTGGCTTGGGCTCGGGTTTTTTGGGTTCGGGCCGTTCGAAGACCACGGCGGGTTCGGCCACCGGTTCGGGCGCGGGCACTTCCAACACCACGGCGGGTTCTGGTAGGGTGGCTGCGGCAGGCACGGTCGTAGGCGCGGTACTGCTGAGCAGGTAGGCCGTTGTGCCGACGAGGATGGACGCGGAACTGGTCATGAGAACGGAGTTGAGGTTGAACTTGAGCGTGTGGATGAGCCAGGCCATGGCGCCCATGGCGAGGGGGAAGGCAGCTACCATGCCCTCCACCTGCTTCAGGCTCACCTCGGTAGGCAGCGCGCGCAGGGCTGCGAGCGTGTCCTTGTTGGGGTCTGGATGGTTCATAGCAGCAGGGTGGTCATGGAGTGGAGCAACTCGGTGCGTACGGGCCTCGCACGGCCATCGAGCGAAGCGCGCACAGCGGCGCGGGCCCGGCTCACGCGGGTCTTCACGGCGTTCTCGTTGGTGCCCTGGATCACGGCGATCTCGGCCATGCTGAGTCCGGAGACCTCGAAGAGCACGAGGGCATCGCGTTGTTGGGCGGGCAATTTGTCCATGGCGCCATAGAGGATCTCCACATCCACGAGCAGGTCGGCACTGGCGCCGCGTTCGCGAAGGCGGGCGGCTTGTTTCTCGTTGATGGCCTCGTTGCG
>JAEUTC010000122.1 GCA_016787985.1 Flavobacteriales bacterium
GGCGTTCGAGAAGTTCGAGGGGTGTGGTGGTATTGACGAGTTCCATGGCGATCGGCGGCGGACAAAGTACCTACCGCCACGCGATCCCCATCAATTCACCAAGCGCGTCACCACCCTCGCCCCATCGGCAAGGTCCACCAGTACGATGTACACCCCGGAAGCACATCCCGTCAGATCCAACCATCGGGATCGCCCCTTGGCGGGCAAGCGCTGAAGCAACTCGCCAGCCGCGCTCAAAAGGGTCACCTGCGCCAACTCGTCCCGGTCGGCGATACGGACCTCGTACCTGCCCTCACCAAGCGTGTGGATACGTACCGATCCATTCGTCCTCACCTGATCCTCGGCCACGGCTGTTGCAGGTTCCGCAAAGGTGAGCGCATCCAACTGGAACTCCGTACCGGCCACCACCGCCGCTCCCGTACTGGAGGAGAGGATGATCTTGGCCGAATCGGGTGCGAACTCATCGCTGTAGGTGATCGGCACGGAGAATCCTGTCCAGGCCGCGGTCTCCTCGTTCCATTCTAAATAGCCAGCTCCATGATACACGCGGCCCACTCCTGGCACCCAATGGCTCAAGCTCACGGCGATGGCACAAGCCTCGCCTTCCGCAGCTGGGTTGAATCTGAGCAGCCCTTCCAACGCTGCGGAGCGCTCCGTCCAAGGGAATCCCGTTCCATCGAACAGACCGGAAGTAACACCGGATGCCGTGGGGGTTCCGAATACGGCCCGAGTGGTCATCTTCAGCGCATAGGCCCCTTGTGCTCCAGGTACACGCTCCGCCAAAGGCTGGCCTCCTTGGACGATGCTGTTCAATGTGGTCCAATCATCGGGTTCGAGGAACGAACCCGCGGTGGACCATTCCTCGAAGCCTGCGTTCGGGATCTGCGCGAAGGCCGAGCTGGCCAGTGAAAGGGCGATAAGCAGGGAGTAGTATCCGTTCATGTGCGTGGATTCCGCACAACGATAGCATCCTCAGTAGGTGGTTGCTCGGACGCATCGAAGGCGGACACAAAGGTTGAGCGTACCGTTCCACCCGCAGCGCGTTCATGTGATGTACCGTTCGATCCTATCTTTCAATTATTTCCGTAAGTATGATCTATTCATATATTTGTGCCATGGAACTGCACGAAGCCAAGACCAAATTCATCCAGGCCTGGGGCGCTTTCGGCAGCCAATGGGGCATCAACCGCAGCATGGCCCAGGTACACGCACTGCTCCTGATCAGCCCTGAGCCGCTGAGCACCGAGGATGTGATGGACCAACTCAACATCAGCCGCGGCAATGCGAACATGAACCTGCGTGCCTTGATCGATTGGCACTTGGTGGACAAAGTCCTGCGCACAGGGGAGCGAAGGGAGTTCTTCCAAGCCGAGAAGGATGTGTGGAAGATCGCGACCCACATCACCCGCGAACGCAAGAAGCGCGAATTGGAGCCGATGGTGCGCCTGCTCGGTGAGCTGAAACAAACATCCGGTGGCACGAACGAGACCAAAGCCTTCAAACAGATGGCCCATGACCTGCACGACCTCACCAGCCGGATCGACGCGGTACTCGAACGGACCACGCGCAGCGATGTGCAATGGTTCTTGAAGGCGGCTTCCAACCTGCTCCGATGAGCTTTTCCCATGGCCCTTAGTTTCATTATTTCTTGAAACTTCACAACACATCGACTATCTTACAGACTTCGCTTTCACGGGGTGGAGCGGAACCTGTTCACCAGCACCCCGGCAACAAAAACCCGAACTGACATGAGAACCATTCCCGCCCTCCTGCACTGCGACGGTTGCACCGACGCGATCACTTACCAACGCAATGTGGCCTTGCTCGCCTTCGGGAAAGCCACGATCGACCTAGTGACCCTTGCGTTCGTGCCCGGTGTCAGCGTGGTGGATGTGGCCGCCGCATGGCTGAACCCCTTCCGGTTGATCGGTCCCTGGCTGGACGGCACCATGCCCACCATGATCTGTGCGACGACCCTGCTTTTCTTCACCGCGTTGGTGTGGAACAGTGTCCACCGGGCGCGCCACGCAGGATGGAAGCATTTCCTTGGACTGCTCACAGCTGTGCCTTTCATTGGCGCGGTGATCACGGTGATCCTTGCCCTCGTACCTGCGCGCAAGCACACCGTCTGGGACCTGTTCTGATGGCGGTCGGGTGATCGGTGCGTAGGGGTTCGGTCCAGGAGCGTTGTCCTAGAAGGAGAACACCAGACCATGGCCATGAACTCCCCTATCTTCGGACCTCCACTTCCGATGACCCGCACTGCCGAGCGCACCCTATCCTCTTCGTTGCCCATCGCGCTGCTGCTGATCACCGGAGTACTCGCGGGTTTTACCACCCAGGCCCAGCAAACGCGCTTCGACATCTGGAAAGGCGATGCGGTGATCGGCAGTGTGTTGGCCAGGCGCACCTTGGCTGAAGACCGGACCCATTATTTGATGACGTCCTATTCCGAGTTCGATCTCGTGTGGAAGCAGGTCGTCTCCTCCTTGGTATCCACGGAATACCGTTCGGGTGCCATGGACAAGTGCAACTCGCACATGAAGGTGAACGGCTCTGTGCGCGACAGCAGCCATTTCGCATCCGCCGCTGAACCGAACAACTGCTTCGTTCATCCGGATGAACGCTTCTCCCACACCGAACCGGTGGAATGGACCACCGCCCGGATGTACTTCGAAGAACCCATCGGCCAGCAGCGCATCTTCGTGGAAAGCGTGTTGCGGTACTGTCCCCTGCAGCATTTGGGAGGCGGAGCGTATCGCTTGACCCTTCCGGATGACAAGGTGAACCGCTACGTGTACAAGAACGGGCGGCTCGAAGAGATCCATGTGGACCGGAGCTTCTTCGACCTGGTCTTCAAGCGGGACAGCTGACCGTTACGTTCTGGGCGTTGCGCCATTCACACCCATGACCTACCGTTCATGTATGGTGGGCCGTTGAACTGACCGGCGCCGGTAACTTCGTGCCCTACCCGCGAAGCACCACCCATGATCGACCTGAAGGGGATCCGCAAGTCCTACATGACCGGCAACACGCCGCTTCAGGTGCTCAAGGGCATCGACCTCTTCATCGACAAAGGTGAACTCGTCAGCATCATGGGCTCTTCGGGTAGCGGCAAGAGCACCCTGCTCAACATCATCGGCATCCTGGACAACTACGACCAGGGTTCGTACCACCTCGATGGAGCCCTGATCAAGGGACAGAACGAAACGGAAAGCGCCGTGCTGCGGAGCAAGTACATCGGCTTCGTGTTCCAGAGCTTCAACCTGATCACCTTCAAGAACGCCATGGAGAACGTGGCCTTGCCCTTGTATTACCAAGGCGTGCCCAAGGCCAAGCGGAACGCAAGGGCCATGGAACTACTGGAACAAGTGGGCCTGCGCGACTGGGCAGAACACATGCCCAACCAGCTCAGCGGTGGGCAGAAACAGCGCGTGGCCATCGCCCGTGCACTGGCGGCGGATCCGAAGATCATCCTGGCCGACGAACCCACCGGCGCCTTGGACAGCACCACCAGCGATGAGGTGATGGCGCTGCTGAAACAGGTGAACCGCGACATGGGCCATACCGTGGTGATCGTGACGCACGAGAACGACGTGGCCGCTCAAACACAACGCGTCATCCGGCTGAAAGATGGCTTGATCGAAAGCACCAACGCCGCCGTGAAAGCCGATGGCCTCGGTGATCACCCTATACGCCATGTTCGATAGAGAGCAGTGGCGCGAAGTGTTGGACAACATCGCCCGGAACAAGCTCCGTGCGCTGCTGACCGGCGTGAGCGTGTTCACCGGCATCTTCATGCTCATCATCCTGCTCGGTGCCGGTCGTGGCCTGCGCAATGGCTTCGAGCATGGCTTCAAAGGCAACGCGATCAACGCCATCCACATCTGGGGCGGAACCTCCAGCATGCCCTACAAAGGACTGCTCGCCAACCGCGACATCCAACTCACGAACGAAGACCTCACCGCCCTGCAACAAGGGATCGCCGAACTGGACAAGAGCACCGGGAAATACAGGCTCTGGCGGGGCGAAAGCTTGCTGAACTATAAGGAGAACTACGGCAACTACGGCATCCACGGGATCGCGCCCGAGTTCATCCACCTCCAGGACCAGACCATCGTACAGGGCCGCTGGATCAACGATCAGGACATCGCCGAGGGACGCAAAGTCATCGTACTCGCCACGGATTCACGCGACAAACTCTTCGACAAGGCCGACCCCTTGCATCAATGGATCCAAGTGAACGGCATCCCCTTCCAAGTCGTGGGCGTGTACAAGTTCGAATCGGGCCGTGGTCAGAACGACCGCAGTCAGGTCTTCATTCCGCTTTCCACCGCACAACGGGTATTCGGTGCCAACGACAAGCTGGACCAGATCAGCTTCACCTTGAAGACCACCTCGCTGGAAGCTTCGGTGCGCACGGCGGAAAGGGTTCGCAGCATCCTCGCCAGTCGGCACCAGTTCGACCCCAAGGACCCACGAGCCGTGTGGGTGGAGAACAGCTTGGAGAACTACATGCAGTTCACCGGGGTGTTCACCGCGATCAATACGTTCATCTGGATCATGGGCATCGGCACCATCATCGCCGGCATCATGGGCGTGAGCAACATCATGTTGATCGTGGTGAAGGATCGCACCAAGGAGATCGGCATCCGCAAGGCCATCGGCGCCACCCCGGGCTCGGTGATCGTGCAGGTGATGATCGAAGCCCTCGTGGTGACCGCCCTCGCCGGCTATGGTGGCTTGTTGCTCGGCATCGGTACCCTGGAGAGCATCGCGCGACTGCTTCCCGGTGGCCCCATGTTCCGGGAGCCCGAGGTCAGCATCAGCATCGCTGTTCAAGCGCTGGTGCTGCTCATCATCACCGGCACCCTGGCCGGGCTCATCCCCGCACGCCGCGCCGCTCGTATCCGTCCCATTGAAGCCCTGCGAGACGAATGAGTAAAATGCAACTATCGGAGCCGGGGCAAGGGCAGGTGGCAAGGAAATGCCGTGCCGCCTTTGCTCCTGCTCTTGTCCCTGTCCCTTGTATTCAACACCATGTTCGATAGCGATCGTTGGAGCGAGATCTGGCAAACGCTGAGCCGCAACAAGCTGCGCAGCGCGCTCACCGCCTTCGGCGTGGGTTGGGGCATCTTCATGCTCATCCTCATGCTCGG
>JAEUTC010000009.1 GCA_016787985.1 Flavobacteriales bacterium
CCTCCTCCGCCTTTCTGCTGACCGGACCGGGCGATACCAAGAAGATGGAGGAGCGCTTCGCCGGATCGTTCCCCACGTTGGACCAGGTGCGCAAGGTCTACCAAGCCTTCGCTGATACGCACGGCATCGCCATGGGGTCCGGTCTTTTGGAAACCTATGAAGTGGACAACCGCAGCTTGGCGAACAGGACCGGCCTGCCCCCCGTGGTGGTGGCCCATGCCTTGAAGGCCTTGGAGCTCGACGGCAAACTGGTGCTATCAGAAGGTGTCCGCAGCCCGTCGCGCGTGCTCATCATCGCCGATCAACGGCTGGTCTATGGCAAACGCGTCAACGACAACCGTCATGGTCCTGTCCTGGAGGCCTTGCTCCGCACCTACGGCGGTCTTTTCGAAGAACCAGTGTTGATCGATGAACTCCGACTGGCGAAGGGGTTGAAATGGCAGGTGGAGACCGTGGTGAAGCGCCTGGAAGAACTGCATCAACAGCAGGTGATCAGCTACCGGAAACGCAGTGACTCCCCCACCGCCACCTTCCTCACCCCGCGTGCCGATGCGCAACGGTTGGTCCTTGACCCGGCCGCTCTGGCACAACGCCAGCAACGCGCACTGGACCGGCTGAAGGCCATGATCGCCTTCGTGGAAGAAGATGATGAATGCCGCGCCCGTCGCCTTATCCGCTACTTCGGCGAAGAGGTGGAGAAGGATTGCGGCACGTGCGACGTCTGTCGATCCAGGCTCGCGTATGGTCGCTCAACTCCCACTGCAGCGGGTGTGGCCGAACCCACCGGTCTTTCCGTGGAAGCTGCGCGCCTGCTCCGTTGGGAATTGGATGAGGAGGCCGGTTGAGCTCCTCTCCTTGCCCATGGGACTTGGCACTGATAAAGAATGCATGATGGAGCAGTTCGTTCCTTCCGTTCATCCGGCAAGATGGCCTTCGAACTGGCTTCACCTACTTTCGAACAGCAATGGGCACGCGTCCGCTCCCACTTTCGTTCTACCGTGATCGCGATGCTGTTCAAGCCGCGCGTGACTTGCTCGGACATGCGCTGGTCACCACGATCGATGGCATCCGCACTGCAGGCTTCATCACCGAAACCGAAGCGTACATGGGCGTGGAGGACCGCGCCTCGCATGCGTTCGGCGGACGACGCACGGCACGCAACGAAATGATGTATGCGGATGGCGGTGTCGCCTATGTATACCTCTGCTACGGGATCCACCACCTCTTCAATGTCGTGGTGCATCGTCGCGAGGTGCCGCATGCCGTACTCATCCGTGCGATCCATCCCCTGGATGGTCAACAGGCCATGTTGAAGAGACGGGGAGTGAAGAACCTCACCACTGGCGGACCAGGTACGCTATCCCAGGCGCTCGGCATTCTCACCCAGCACAATGGTGAACGATTGACCGGCCCACGGATCCGGATCGAGGATCATGGCTTCGCGGTCGCACCGGAGCGGATCATCACCGGTCCACGCATCGGTGTTGAATACGCCGGAGATGATGCCTTGCTTCCGTATCGCTTCCGCATCGCACCTTCGCACCTTCCATGATGGAACAGAACCGCCGCGTCGTCTTCATGGGTACACCCGACTTCGCGGTGGCCACCTTGAATGCGCTTGTCGCCGACGGACTGGAGGTCTGCGCCGTGGTGACCCCACCGGATCGACCTGCAGGACGTGGTCGCCAGTTGCGTGCCTCGGCGGTGAAAGCGCGCGCGCTGGAACTTGGGTTGCCCATCCTGCAACCGGAGAAACTGAAGGACCCGTCGTTCATCGCCGCGTTAGAAGCGCTCGATGCCGCATTGTATGTGGTGGTGGCCTTCCGGATGCTGCCCGAAGTGGTCTGGACGAAACCATCGCTCGGAACGGTGAACCTTCATGGCTCGCTCTTGCCGGCCTATCGTGGGGCGGCTCCTATCAACTGGGCGGTGATCAACGGAGAAACGCGCACGGGCGTTACCACCTTCCTCATCCGACACGAGATCGACACCGGCGACCTCTTGTTACAAGAGGATATTCCGATCGCCACGGACGACACGGCGGGTGATGTCCACGACCGACTGATGACCCTTGGTGCTCAGTTGATGGTACGTACGGTTCATGGTCTCTTCGAAGCGTCGTTGCGCGGCACACCGCAAGTGATCGACCCGAACGCACCACCACCGACCGCTCCCAAGTTGAATAACGCCAACATGCATGTGACCTTCGATCGCCCAGCGGCGCGGGTACACGACCATGTGCGCGGCCTTAGTCCTTACCCGGGTGCGTGGTGCATGGCCACGGATGCCAATGGTGTTCCGACCCACTTGAAATTGCTGCGTACGGCGCTCGCCGAACGGTTGGTGTCACAAGCACCAGGCACGTTGATCGTGGAAGGCGAGCGGTTGTTCGCGAACTGCAGCGACGGCTTGATCGAGATCCTTGAGCTGCAAGCAGAAGGTCGAAAACGCATGCTGGCCGCGGACTTCCTACGGGGTACGCGCCACGTGGAGGGCAGCACGCTAAGTTGAACAAGGAGATCAACACGCGGATCGCGACTGCTATCGACCGCCTCTTTTCCCGTTGATTCAACGGTTACGATATCCGGCGATGGTCGATCGCTGAAACCCTTGGTGGGGGCGGGATACAGGGCCACTTATCAACAAACCCCCAATGTTTTCAACATTCTCCGAATGAACCGCCGGAAACCGTTGACAGACGTGGTCTTCAGGATACATTTGTGCCGAGTTCACTAACAAACAACCAACTCAACACACAAACCCATGAG
>JAEUTC010000154.1 GCA_016787985.1 Flavobacteriales bacterium
CCCAACGAAAAAGGGCCGCCGAAACGGCAGCCCTCTTCTGAGTTCACTTCAGATCAGCCTTTGTGCGAGGCCTCGTCGCTCGTGGTGAGCTTATGACGGCCCTGACGACGACGGCTGGCGAGCACGGCACGACCTGCGGCACTGCTCATGCGCTTGCGGAAACCATGCTTGTTGGTGCGCTTGCGTTTGCTGGGCTGGTAGGTACGTTTCATCGCCGTTGGTCTTTCTTAAGGGACGGCAAATGTAGGCCTTTTCCGTTTTCTGACAAACACCCGCTGAAACTTCCTTCAGCGAGGCGCAAAACGCAGGCGGTCAAGGCCGTACGCGGCCACATTCCCGCCCTCCACCTCCACGAACAGGCGCCCGTGGCGGTCCACATCCATGGGCCGCGCCGTGATCGGGAGGCCATCCAGCAGCATCTCCGACCATCTTCCACGGGCCCAAAGCTGCTCGGTATAGGCGGCCTCCCACCCCGGTTGCCGCTCCTCGAAGCGGACCCACCAGCGGTCAAGCGCCTGGCAGAGCTGCTCCCGCAAGGTCTCCAGCTCCACCATCCGTCCCGAAGCGAGTTGGATGCTGGTGGCCACCAGTTCCTCCGGGAAGGCGGTGCTATTGCCGTTGATGCCGATGCCCACGATGCTGCTCTGCACCAATTCGCCCACCACTTCGTTCTTGATCAGGATGCCCGCGATCTTGCGGCGTTCCACGAGCACATCGTTGGGCCATTTGATGCGCACCTCCCCCGGCACCAAGGCCCGCACCACCTCCGCCACCGCCAAGGCTGCCAACTTGCCGAGCATGAATTGGTCCTCGGCGCGCAGGCACACGGGCTTCAACACCACGCTCATCATCAGGTCGGCCCCGGGTTCCGCGATCCAGATGCGCCCGCGTTGACCCCGACCCGCCGTTTGCGCTCGGGCCAGAATGACAGCCCCGTGCTGCACCTTCGACAGGCTGAGCAATTCGGCAGCCGTTTTGTTGGTGCTCTCGAGCGTATCGAACGCGAAGACCGGATGCCCGATGGCCATATTCCTCTCTTTTGGGCACGCTCCACGAGGCCGTGGGATCCTTCGTACCTTTGAACGGACCAAGATAACCGGATGAAGAAAGCACCCGCTGTAGTGCGGGAGGGTGCCACCACCCTCCTGGTGGAGACCATCATCAAAGGCATCCAGGAGGTGAAAGGAAAGGACATCGTACACCTTGACCTGCGCGATGTGCCCCATGCCGTGAGCGACCACTTCATCATCTGCCACGGAGATTCGGCCACACAGGTGGACGCCATCCAACGGTCGGTGGAGAAATTCGCCATGGAAAAAGCGAAAGAGAAGCCTTGGCACAGCGAGGGAACAAGCAACTCCGAATGGGTGTTGTTGGATTTCGTGGACGTGGTGGTGCACATCTTCCACCGGGATAAACGTTCGTACTACGCTTTGGAAGACCTCTGGGGAGACGCCGCCAGCAGGCGCTATGAGAACGTGGCGTGAACGATAGGAGAACGACGAACAACGTGAGCAACGACGAACGCAATAACAAATCGGAGAAGGAACGACCCAAGAAGTCGTTCAACTTCTACTGGATCTACGGGATCATCATCCTGGTGATCCTGTCCATCAACCTGTTCCAGTTCGGGGGCAGCATGACCAAGATCGACCCCACCGAGTACCAACGGATGTTGGACGCCGGTGATGTGGACCACATCGTGGTGGTGAACGATCAGCTGGTGAAGGTCTTCATCAAGAAGGACCGCTTGGACAAGGAGCCGCACAAAGGCAAGATCAAGGATTCGCCCATCAGTGGTACGAACACGGGTCCGCACTACGGTTTCAACATGGGCTCCAGCAATGTGCTCAAGGACCGGATCGTGGAAGATGCCGAGAAACACGGTGTGGCCTATGAGTACGAGACCCAGGACAACTGGGGGCGTGAGATCCTGAACTGGGTTCTCTTCTTCGGTGTGATGATCGCCATCTGGATGTTCGTCATGCGCCGAATCGGTGGCGGCGGTGGGCCCGGTGGGCAGATCTTCAACATCGGCAAAAGCCGCGCACAGGTCTTTGAAGGAGGCAAGAGCACGAACGTCACCTTCAACGATGTGGCGGGCCTGGCGGAAGCCAAGGAAGAACTGCAGGAGATCGTGGACTTCCTGAAGAACCCGAAGAAATACACCGACCTCGGTGCCAAGATCCCCAAAGGAGCACTGCTGGTCGGGCCTCCGGGAACAGGAAAGACCTTGCTCGCGAAAGCCATCGCTGGTGAGGCCAACGTACCCTTCTTCAGCCTGAGCGGTTCGGACTTCGTAGAGATGTTCGTGGGCGTGGGCGCCAGCCGCGTGCGCGACCTCTTCAAACAAGCGAAGGAGAAAGCGCCCGCCATCATCTTCATCGACGAGATCGATGCCATCGGCCGTGCCCGGGGACGCAGCGTGAGCATGGGCGCCAACGACGAGCGCGAGAACACGTTGAACCAGCTCCTGACCGAACTCGATGGCTTCGGCACCAACAGCGGGGTGATCCTGATCGGGGCCACCAACCGCGCCGACGTATTGGATCGCGCCCTGCTGCGGCCGGGTCGTTTCGACCGGCAGATCTTCGTGGATATGCCCGACCTGAACGAGCGGGAGGAGATCCTGCGCGTGCACTTGAAGCCCTTGAAACTCGATGTGACGGTGGATGTGTCCTTCCTCGCCCGCCAGACACCGGGCTTCAGCGGTGCAGACCTGGCCAACATCTGCAACGAAGCAGCCTTGATCGCGGCGCGCCGCAAGAAGACCAGTGTGGACAAGCAGGACTTCCTCGATGCCGTGGACCGTGTGATCGGCGGCCTGGAGAAGAAGAACAAGATCATCACCACCGAAGAGAAGAAGGCCATCGCCTACCACGAAGCCGGACACGCCACCGTGAGCTGGTTGGTGGAACACGCCAGCCCGTTGATCAAGGTGACCATAGTGCCGCGTGGACGCTCTTTGGGCGCCGCTTGGTACCTGCCGGAGGAGCGGCACCTGACGACCGCCGAGCAGATGCTGGACGAAATGTGCGCCGCCTTGGGTGGGCGTGCCGCAGAGGATGTGATGTACGGCAAGGTGAGCACCGGCGCGCTGAGCGATCTGGAGAAGGTGACCAAGCAAGCCTACGCCATGATCACGATGTACGGCCTCAACGACCGCATCGGCAACATCAGCTACTACGACAGCTCGGGCCAGAGCGAATACAGCTTCGGAAAGCCCTACAGCGAAAAGCAGGCGCAGACCATCGACGAAGAGGTGAGCAAGCTCGTGGAAAGCCAGTACACGCGCGCGAAACGCATCCTTTCCGAGAACAAGGACAAGCTTACCGCCCTGGCCACGCAGTTGCTGGAGAAGGAGGTCATTTTCAAGGAAGACTTGGAGAAGATCTTCGGCGACCGCCCCTTCCAAAAGCCCGAACAGCCCTCGACCAACGGTCATTCCAACGGCAGCGGCACCCCCGATGCGGCCAAGCCGGAAGAGGCTCCGACCGCAGGGCAGGCTTCATAGCACCCTTCGCCCATGGCGAATTGGACGCCGATCCACACCGCCCGCGACCGACACGAGGCCGAGGTGTTACGGGGTCGGCTGGAGGCGAACGACATCCCCGCCGTGGTGATGGATCAACGGTCATCGGTGTACCCTTCCATGGGCGCGATACAGGTGCTTGTGGATCGGGATGACGTACTTCGTGCCATCCACCTGATCAGCCAGCACAGCGAACCATGAAGGAACTCGGGGTACGTGCCATGACCGGTGCCGTGTATGTGGCGCTCACGTTAGGTGCCGCATGGGCCGGCCCCTTCACCACCTTCATGCTCTACCTGCCCGTGTGCCTGGTGGCCTTGCGCGAGATCCACCTGCTCTATTGGGGCGAGCAGGAAACACAACCGATCATATGGACCATCCTCACCGGTGCCGTGGTCTATGTGGCCGTGGCCATGGGGCAGTTCGAACCCGACTGGACCTTCGGTTATGCCGCGGCCGTGGGCTTCCTGATGTTGCTGATCACCATCACCTGGTCGTTGATACGAGGTCAGCGCGACCCCGCCAACAGCATGGGCGGTGCACTCACCAGCCTCCTGCTCGTATCGGTGCCCTTCGGCCTCATGGTGCACTTCTTCCATTTCGGTGCGTGGATCTTCATCGGTTTCATGGTGCTGCTGTGGACCAACGACACCGGCGCCTATCTGGTGGGCCGTGCCATCGGTCGCACCAAACTGCTCCCGGCCGTTTCACCCAAGAAAACGGTGGAAGGGCTGCTCGGCGGCATCGCCCTCACCCTCGCGGTGGCATGGCTCATCGCGCGGTTCCACCCCGAACTCAAGACCGTAGAATGGATCACGGTGGGTGCCATCATCGCGCTTACGGCCACCCTCGGTGATCTGCTCGAATCGGCCTTCAAGCGTGCTCGCGGCGTCAAGGACTCCGGCACCATCCTGCCCGGCCATGGGGGCATCCTCGATCGGTTCGATGGGTTCCTGCTCGCAGTACCCGCCGTGATGCTCTACCTGCACTTGATCCGTTAGGGGCAAGAACAGCCGTCTATCTTTGGCCGCACCACCCCACCGCCGATGCGCCTGCACCGCGAAGGAACCCCCACCCTACTGCTCGTCTCCGCCGTGGTCTGCTTCGGCCTCTTCGC
>JAEUTC010000024.1 GCA_016787985.1 Flavobacteriales bacterium
AACCAAGACCAAGATGGTAGCTGAAGCAAGAATGTTCGTGCGACTGGGGTTGTTGTCCTTCCTCGGTTTCGTTTTCTACTACGCCCACCTGTTCTTCGGGCTCCTTGACAACGTGGTGCTCTTCAAGGCCTTGGCCATCACCTTTCTGCTTGCGACCATCCCGTTGCCCATCATCGCTGTGAATAACAAGAAGCTCTTCCCGGAGCTCAATTCCAGCGGGAAGACCGTGCTCACCGTGGCCTCCGCGCTTCTCTTACTGCACCACTTCCTCATGACGTTCATCTTCGTCCTTTTCCTGAAAGGAGAGGCCATGTTCTAGCACGCTGGGGATGCTGGCTGACCACGAAATCGACCTTGACAAACCTCCTGCATCTTTCGTAAAAGAAACCTTCCTGGAACGATCCACGTAACAAGGCAAAAGGTTGCTATCCGCAGCCCAAGGCACACCTGATCACAGAGGACATCAGCCTAGCGGCGTTAAAAGTCCTTGTCCGCGCCCGTAAGCCCGGAGATCAGGAAAATGAGAAGCCCGCCCCGTAAGGCGGGCTTCGCCTTTTCCGGACCGATCAGCGCGAACCCGCGAACAGTTTCACTCGGTGTTGATCCACTTGTACCACATAGGCCCCCATGGTAGCTATGGGAACCTGCACGCGGTCGCCGTTCACTTTCTGGGTGTAGACGATACGCCCCAAGGCATCCAGCAGTGTGACGGCCCCCAACTGTTTATCATCGATGGAGATCAGTTCGATGCCAGTGGTTCCAGTGCTTACGAGGAAGGGTAGAGGCTGGCGCAGGCCTTCATCGAGGGCGTTAGTCCCATCAAAACACGCGGGCACCAAGGAGAAGGTTAGTGGCCCCGTAGGAATGACCTGTGGAAAGGGCTGGCTCACGTCAGCACTCCACTCCAGGCCGCCGACCCCCATGGTCAATTGGCCGCCCGTAGGCTCCTGCAAGGGTGTCACGGAATATTGGTATTCACCTACCGGTAGGCACACCTCTTCTTGAACGTTGGGTAGCTTCTTGGTCAAGGTGAAAGTGCCTGATGCAGCCTCGGAACCATTCGCATCGGTGATCGTCCAATCGAAGTCGCCCAAGGCGATGGCTCCGCCCGTATTGATCAGGTAAGGAAAGATGGTCACACACACCTCTTCGGGACACAACACTTCCTCCAGGTCCCACGTGCAGGCTTGCTCACCATAGAAATCGGTCCAGAGCTGCAATTCGGCGTTGAACGGGCCCGTCGGTACGACCACATCAGGCTGAACGGTGAGCGTATGCCAGCTCTCGCCAGCGATCGCGAAGAGGTTCACGGACTCAATGGCGATCGTGTCCCCGTCTTCGTTGAGAAGGATGAATCCCGGGTAGTCGAAGCCACTCGTCGTATTCGTGACATTCACCACGATGGAGGTGTCATTGAAGGTGGCCCATTGGATGCTCTGCACCGTGAGCGTGCCACAATCCTGACCGCCGATCACGTTGAAGCTGTGTTCGTTCTCGGGTGCGGAATCCAGGATGAAATCACCATCGACGAGTATGCCGTAAGAACCCTCGGGCAGGTTCCCGATCGCCACCTCTTCGGTGTGGGGCACAAGAACCCCCAAGCCACCGGCATCCGTGGCGTTCACCGTGATGTGTAGGATGTTGTCCATCAGCATGTAGCTGGTGGATACGATGGACGCTCCGCTGCTACTAAGGTCTCCAGTGAGCGCTATGGTGATCGCATCGCTTGTCGTCGGCTCTGCCGGGACCACGGCGATCGACCCGATGTAGAAATAGGTCTGCGCGTGCACCACCAGCGGGATGCTGGCAGTTGTAGGGATCAGGAAAAGGGAGAGTATGATCGATCTCATTTGAGTGGGTTTCTGGTGGAAGACGTGTGAATGTGCTGGAACGCCGCCTACCTCAGCTCTTCATATTGTCGAACTGAAGGGGGATCTCGAAGTCCTTCTCGCGGCAGAGCGCCATCACGGCCTGCAGGTCGTCGATCTTCTTGCCGTTCACGCGGATCAGGTCGTCCATGATCTGGGGCTGCACCTTGAGGCCGCTGTCCTTGATGGCCTTCACGATCTTCTTGGCCGTTTCACGCTCGATGCCCTGCTTCACCTTTACGATGCGGTAGAGCGTCTTGCCACTCGGTACAGGCTCTTCCTTCAGGTCGTAGCTACGTACATCCACTTTTTGTTTACCGCTGCGCTCCAAAAGGATGTCGAGCACCGCGTCCAGTTTCATGTGGTCCTCCGTACTCAACCGGATGGTGAGGGCCTTCTTATCCAATTCCACGGTGCTGTTGGTGCCGCGTAGGTCATACCGTGTATCGATCTCGCGTTTCACTACGTTAATGGCGTTGTCCAGCATCTGGATATCGACCTTGGAGAGGATGTCTACGGAGGGCATGTGGATGGCGGATTCGTTCGGCGAAGGTAGAAGCCTCCCGAAATGACGGCACCCGGGGAGGATCGTTATCTTCGACGGATACAAGCGACCCCATGGCCACGCAGACCTTGAAGTACAACGCCACCACCAACTACATCGCCGGTAAGCCGGATAGCAACGGTCAACAGCGGATGGACGTGATATCACCGTTGGATGGGACTGTCATCAGCACAGTGCTCCTGAGCACCGCAAGCGACCTGGACAAGGCCGTGAAAGCCGCAGAAGCTGCCTTCCCCGCGTGGAGCGGCACCCCGATCAAAGAGCGAGCGCAGATCTTCTTCCGCTACCGGGAACTGTTGTGGAAGAACCGCGAGGAATTGGCGGTGCTCGTGCATACCGAGAACGGCAAGACCATGGAGGAGTCGTACGCCGAGGTGGATAAGAGCATGGAGCTGTGTGAATTCGCGTGTAGCCTGCCGCAGCTGGTGCAGGGTGAATTGCTCGAAGTAAGCAAGGGCGTGGAATGCCGCATCGAGCGGAAGCCGTTGGGCGTGGTGGCGAGCATCGCGCCGTTCAACTTCCCCAACATGGTGCCGCACTGGACCATCCCCAACGCACTAATGCTGGGCAATACGATGATCCTAAAGCCCAGCGAGATCGTGCCCATTAGTGCCATCCGCATCGCCGAACTGTTGAAGGAGGCGGGCCTGCCCGATGGCGTCTTCAACGTGGTGAACGGCGACCGCGCGATCGTGGAGGCCATTTGTGATCATCCCGGCATCAAGGCCGTGAGTTTCGTGGGAAGTACCAAGGTGGCCAAGATCGTGTACATCCGTGCGACGAGCACGCTGAAACGCGCGGTTTGCCTGGGCGGTGCGAAGAACCACCTGATCGTGCTGCCGGATGCGCACTTGGAAATGACCGCCAGTAACGTGGTGGCCAGCATGAGCGGTTGCGCTGGACAGCGTTGTATGGCTGCTGCACAAATGGTCGGTGTAGGTGGCGTGGACCACATCATCGACCAGATGATCATCGAGGCGAATAAGCTCGTTCCCGGCAAGAACCTTGGGCCGGTGATCAGTAAGGCCTCGTACGAACGCATCCTCGGTTTCATCGCCGAAGCGGAGAAAGCAGGAGCGAAGGTGTTGCTCGATGGGCGCAACCCGACCGTGGAGGGCAATAAGGCCAACGGCTACTACCTCGGACCCACGATCATCGACCATGTCACCCAGGACATGCGCATTTCGCAAGAAGAGGTGTTCGGTCCGGTCATCAGCATCATCCGCGCGAAGGACCTGGACGCGGGCATCGCCATTGAGAATGCGAACCCGTACGGCAACGCAGCGGCTGTCTTCACCCAGAGCGGCGGACAGGCCCGTCAGGTGATGGAACGCGCCAGTGCCGGCATGATCGGTGTGAACATCGGTGTGCCCGTGCCGCGTGAGCCCTTCAGCTTCGGCGGCTGGAACGACAGCAAGTTCGGGACCTGCGATATCACCGGGAAGAGCAGCATCGAGTTCTGGACACAGCTGAAGAAGACCACGACGAAGTGGAACCCGGAAGGGAAGACGAATTGGATG
>JAEUTC010000270.1 GCA_016787985.1 Flavobacteriales bacterium
CAACGTTCTCGCTGAACGCGATGTAGAACGCCTGGTTGGCGCAATCCGCCACCACACCCACCATGTAAGGGGGCGTCTGATCATAGATGCTCGCCGTGCTCTGGGTGAAATCGATCGTGTATCCGTCAGGACTGCCCGTCCAGTTCATCACGACCAACGCGTAGATCTGCCCTACCTGGACGGGGAGGTCCGCATTGAACGGAGGGCCGTTCGTATCGCCGGGACCGTTGGTCGTACCGATGCCCCCGTTGGCGCTCGAAATGCCCGTAGGCCCATTGGTGGTGAACGATCCGTACGAATTGCAGTTGACCTCAGGAGAGTCACCATTTTGAATGCCCGCGCAGCCTCCGCTCGTTATGTTGAACAATCCCCAGTCATGGTCGTCAAGATCGTTCGCCGGGTCCAGGATGAAACTGAGGTTGCCTGCTTCCTGCACGGTAAACGTGTACCAAAGGCTGGCCGATTCGAGGTTCGCATTGCATGTGCCGGTGAACTCGTAAGCGTTCCCTGTGCCGAGCGGCGCGCTCGTCTCCGTATAGAGACCCCCGCACAGGGGGATCGCTCCCAAGCAATCGCTCGTGCTCGCCTGCCCCATCACATCACTGGCGATCAACATCCCCAGCATGAAGCTCGTCCGGATCGTCATGGTCATGGTTCGCATGGGTTCATAGCTGGGACGCTGGACCGCCCCCGACTGGTGCCTGAGGAATTGCCGAACCGCCTCAAATATGCGGTGTGGGGCGCACCGGTCGGACAGGCTCCGTTCATCACAGTGCTACAGGGATAGCCACACCGGTAGTCGTCCTATTTTCGCCAACCCCGACGGATCGGGATGAAACACATGCTGAACAGGCACCCCCTTGTTGTAATTGGCGCCCTTATCGCCTGCACCTCCCTCGCCCAACAGGACCAGCGCTACGGCCGCGACAAGTTCCGGCAGCTCGATCAAGAGCTTCCGACACCGAACGAACAACGCACGGCCAGCGGCGCCCCCGGGCATGCCTACTGGCAGATGAAGGCGGACTACGACATCCACGTGGAGATCAGCGAACCCATTGCCGACGGCAGCGGCACGCTTCCGAAGCTTACCGGCTACGAGACCATCACGTACCACAACCAGAGTCCGGACAAGCTCGACTACCTCTGGCTGCAACTGGACCAGAACATCTTCGAGCCGGGCAGCGACGCCAACACCATCCGCACGAGCACCGTTGGCGATAGCGTAAGCCTCGATCAGGTGGCGAAATGGGTAAAACCCTTCGCCGGCGGCTCCAAGATCACCTCCGTTACGGATGCGAGCGGCGGCAAGCTGAAGTACACCATCAACAAGACGATGATGCGCGTCGACCTGCCGAAGCCGCTGGCCCCCGGCGCCTCGTACGCGTTCAAGGTGGAATGGTGGAACTGGATGAACGACCGCATGAAGTGGGGCGGCCGCGGCGGCTACGAGTACTTCCCAGAGGAGGACAACTACATCTTCACCACCGCCCAATTCTACCCGCGCATGGCCGCGTACATGGACTACAGCGGCTGGATGCACAAGCAGTTCCTGGGCGCGGGCGAGTTCACCCTCGACTTCGGCGACTACACGCTCAGCATCACCGTGCCCGGTGATCACGTGGTGGCTTCCACCGGTGTGTTGCAGAACGAGAGCGCAGTGCTCACGGCCGAACAACGCGCACGGCTCGCCAAGGCACGCACGGCCACTGCACCGATCTTCATCGTAACGCCGGATGAAGCGAAGCAGAACGAAGCGAAGAGCGCTGACGCGAAGAGGTCGGTCGGCAAGAAGACCTGGACCTACAAGGCCACGAACGTGCGCGATGTCGCCTTCGCCAATAGCCGCAAGTTCATGTGGGACGGCATGAACCAACCTGTTGGTGTTGCGCCCAAGATCACGAACGTGCTCTGCATGAGCTTCTTCCCGAAAGAGGGGAATCCGTTGTGGGAAATGTACAGCACCAAGGTGGTGGCGCACACGATCAAGACGTACAGCAAGTTCACCTGCGACTATATCTACCCGGTAGCGCAGAGCATCCACACGGACAGGATCGGCATGGAGTACCCGATGATCTGCTTCAACGGCGGCCGGCCGGAGAAGGACGGCACGTACAGCGAGCGCACCAAGTATGGCATGATCGGCGTGATCACGCACGAGGTGGGCCACAACTTCTTCCCGATGATCATCAACAGCGATGAGCGCCAGTGGACGTGGATGGACGAGGGCCTGAACACCTTCGTCCAATATCTCACCGAGCAGGAGTGGGACCGCGACTATCCCAGCTGGCGCGGCAAGCCCCGGAACATCGTGGACTACATGAAAGGCGACCCGAACGCATCACCGGACAAGGTGAAGGCGCGCATCGAGCCCATCATGACCAACAGCGAGAGCCTCACGCAGTTCGGCAACAACGCCTACGGCAAGCCCTGCACCGCGCTGAACATCCTGCGGGAGACCGTGATGGGCCGCGAGCTCTTCGACCACGCCTTCAAGACCTATTGCGAGCGCTGGAAATTCAAGCACCCCACACCGGCCGACTTCTTCCGCACCATGGAGGACGCCAGCGGCGTGGACCTCGACTGGTTCTGGCGCGGTTGGTTCTACACCACCGACCATGTGGACATCGAGCTGTCCAACCTCCGCTACAAGCGCATGGATCCGCGCGACCCCTTGCTGGCCGAGAAGCTCAAGCGCGAGGACAAGGCGCGCGAAGTGCCCGATCTCAGCCGCCAGCGCAACATCGACGCCAAGCTGGACTTCGTGGTGGACCGCGACCCCGCCACGCGCGACTTCTACAACAGCTACGACCCGCTCACCGCCACCGAGCGCGACATGGCCGCGTACGAGAAGTGGAAGAAGGGCCTCAAGCCCGAGGAGCTTGCCCTGCTCAACGAAGAGATCCACCTCTATGAGCTCTCCTTCAAGAACATCGGCGGGCTGGTGATGCCGCTGATCCTGGAGTGGGAGTACGCCGACGGCACCAAGGAGGTGGAGCGCATCCCTGCTGAGATCTGGCGCATCAGCGACGACATCGCCAAGGTCTTCGTGAAGCGCAAGGAGGTGGTGCGCGTCACCCTCGATCCCTTCCTGGAGACCGCCGACTGCGACCTCAACAACAACAGCTGGCCGCCGCGGATGGTGCCTACGCGCTTCGATGTGTACAAGGAGCGGGAGTGGCGGCGTCCTAACCCGATGCAGGAGGAGCGGAACCGGCAGACGGGTGGGGAGATGAAGGGGAAGTAGGATCAGATGATCGGTCGATCAGAGGATCGGTGGATGGTTTGGGCGTTCCGGCGCCAAATGCGCGCCGTCGGGCCATTTGCTTCAAGTCCGCACTCGTCGTTCCTCCTCGCTTACGGGCTTTACGCTACTGTCCCTAACGCGAAATGCGACTATTTTTTCTTGAAGTGATCTTGCTGATCAACCAAAGGAACCACGGGAATGTGAGGAAGACCAGCCAGATGGCGACGTTGCTCCGTACCAGTTCAAAGTGCATGTTCGCCCAGAATATTCCGCATGAATACGAGAGGCACAAGAGAGCGATACCGAAAGGTGCTTGCTCATCGGAGTAACGCTTGATATGATCACGCTTTAGTTCGGCGATATCCTTAAAGTATTGCCGGTTGAAGAATGTGCCCTTACCTGGCAGGAAGCCAAGGAGCATAGTTGCATTCTGTGCCATGTAAATACTTGAGATGCCAAGCAGGAAGTAATTTATCAATATCAATGTGATGGTGATCCAGTCCCGCGCCTCTTCGACGTATCCCAAGCCGTAGACCCGCATGATGTTATCGATGGCCAGGAAGAACATTATGGCAGAGCTCCAAAGGCTCAACCAGAGACGACTCGATCGTGAAAGTGAGATCGGAAGAAAGGCGTGTATGGTCGAATTGAGCGCAAGGAGTCCAAGAGGCAAAATTAGCAAGAAGTCCCATGGACTGCTCGTGTCAAGAATGCCTGCGTCCAAGAACCAATAGCTAATTGCAATGGTCTGAATAAGGGTCATTCCTTCGTGTAGTTGTTGTGTGATCAGGTCTTTATGTGTGGAAATGGCGAATATCACGAACATTGCACAGAACCAATATGGCCACATTTGTATATGGCTCTCGATACTGTAGTTGCTCTCTCGCTTGCCGGGTACAAATGCAAGGAAGCTAAGAACGAAGGCACCCAAGGCCGTCAATAGAACGGTGGACCAGTTCTCAGCGATCCGGCGGTACTCGAACAGCATTCCGCCGATCAGCGCGATAAGGCTGATAGGGAGGAGCACACGATGCGATCCATAGGCGCGGTTGATGATGAGCGCGGTCAAGACGATCAGGATAATGGCCCCGATGATCAACCACAGAGGAGATCGATCCGCTTTCCGTTTGCTCACGCTGGCAATTTAAGTTGGACATTGATCCATCCTTCTATAGGTTACTTCGAATGGGCTTAAGTACATCAGCTGATACTCATTAGACAGCATTATTGTCTGCCTCTGGTTGGCCAATGGATACACCCATAGGGGCTATCTATCATTACGTCGAGGTGTGTGATGAGGCGTCACTGTTATCAGCGGCGATCCTATAAGTGGCCAAATGTGCCTTCCGGATGGTACATTTGGCCATTTATAAATGAACGCCAAGGATACCATCATCGGTCGGAAGGAGGAGTGCGCCCAGCTGGAGCGTGCCCTGCGTTCGCCACGCGCGGAGCTGATCGCCGTGTATGGCAGGCGCCGGATCGGTAAGACCTTCCTCATCCGCAGTCTGTATAAGAAGCACATGGTGCTGGAGTGGTCCGGCATCTACCGTGGCACGCTCGCGGACCAGCTGCATGGCTTCCACGATGCATTGGCGGCACGGGGCTTCAAACGTCCTGCGCCCTCCAATTGGATGGAAGCCTTTGCACAGCTGCGGGAGTACCTCACCAAGGTGGCGCCAGAGCGGAAGAGCAGGTCGGCCAGGCGCGGTGCGGCGAAGAAGGTCATCTTCATCGATGAGTTCCCCTGGCTGGACAGCCGCCGGTCGCGCTTCCTGGCGGCCTTCAGCCACTGGTGGAACAGTTATGTCAGCAGACGCAACGACCTGGTGGTGGTGATCTGCGGATCGGCGGCCTCGTACATGATCCGCAAGGTGCTGAACGATCGTGGTGGCTTGCATAACCGCGTTACACAGCGCCTCCGGCTTGCGCCCTTCAGCCTGGGCGAGACCGAACAACTGTTGCGGCGCAACCGCATCCGCTGGACGCGCTATGAGATCCTGCAACTGTACATGGCCCTGGGCGGTGTGCCCCATTACCTGGAAATGGTGGAACGTGGTGAGAGCGTGGCCCAGGCCATCGACCGGCTCTGCTTCGTTCGCAACGGCTACCTCCGCGATGAGTTCGATAATGTGTTCGCATCGCTCTTCGAGCATAGCGACAACCACGAAGCGGTGGTGCGCGCCCTGGCATCGGTGCGGCGCGGGCTCACGCGCAACGCCGTTGCGGCGAAGGCCAAGCTTCCCTCAGGCGGCCGCCTGACGGCCACGCTCACTGAATTGGAGCAGTCCGGTTTCATTGAGCGCTATGCGCCCTACGATGGCAAGAAGGACCCGCTCTATCGGCTTACGGATGAGTACACGCTCTTCTACCTGCGCTACGTGGCAAGTACGCGTGCAGGCCGTGCCGGTACCTGGCAGCGGATGACCTTCCTGCCAGCCTACCGGGCGTGGTCAGGGTTCGCCTTCGAGACCATCTGCATCAAGCATGTGGATGCGATCAAGGGTGCGCTCGGGATCAGCGGTGTGCGTTCCGTGGAAGGCAGCTGGGTGGGTAAGGGCGAGGACCGCGGCGCGCAGGTTGATCTGCTCATTGATCGCGATGACCAGGTGATCAATCTGTGCGAGATGAAGTTCAGCAACAAGCCGTTCCGCATCGATCGTGGCTATGCCGCCGAGCTGAACGCGAAGATCGCTGCGTTCACCTCCGCCACGCGCACGCGCAAGAGCGTGTTCCTCACCTTGATCACCACACATGGTGTGGCAGGCAATGCCTACAGCCGTCAATTGATGGAGAGCGAGGTAACGGCGGATGCACTCTTCGCATGAATCTATAAGTGGCCAAATGTGCCTTTCCGAAGCCACATTTGGCCACTTATAGGGATCGCTGGAACATGTTCTGGCATCACGCATCCCGGGCGCAGCCTGATGATGTTGCTGATGTGATCGTTCTATCGAAGTGTGCTTACCGCACCTCCACGTACCGCACCCGGTACGGATCCGGCATCCACGCTCCGTTCCGGAGATCGGGGTGCGGCATCTGCCTGAACCGGTATTTCCCTGGCGGAAGAGGCTTCATGGTGAACGCGAAGGACTGCTCCGCGCGGTCTTCGCATTGCGCGGGGAGGATGGTGCCGAAAACCAAGAAGACGTCGCGCACCTCACTTGCAGCTGTGCGCGGCTGAACTTCGGCGTGGGCCTCATACTTCCCGCAGGAGCCGCCGACCCAATGGAAGGTCACAGTGAGCTCATCGCTGCTGGTCGGAGCGGCCGGGGCGATGGTCAGCGAGAGGTCCGAGAGCTCCGTCCAGATACTGTCCGGGTCCACGGTGAACTCGATCACCTTGCTCTGCTCCACGTAGCGATAGTTCGGTGGATCCAGGGTGCCGAACATGTTCTGCACCGATGTCGGCTCCCACCAGCTGCTCAGTTGCAGCACCCGCTTGAACTCACGGTCCAGTTCGGGGTAGGCGCTGCCGTTGAGGTCCACGCGGTGGATGCTGCCATCGCTCTCGATGGTCACCAGCGCAGAGAGCTTCACGCGCGTTGTGGTGCGCTCGATCAGTGGCTTGCTGAAGTGAGAACGGATGAAGCGGTCGAAGTTGGTGGGGCCTCCGGGGTAGCTGGCTTCGCGCGCGGCCGTCGGCGGCATGCGCGGGACACGCTTCACGAACGGCATCAGGTCGGGGATGCGCACTTCAGCATGCATGCGTCCACCCCGTGCGTACACCAAACGTCCGCCGTGACAGGCCAATGTATCCACCGCGCCAAAGGGATGCTCCAGGTTCCAGCCGGGCCGTTGGGCATCGCGCACTTGTAGATCCTCTGCCTGGTCGGCCAGGCACTTCGTCATGCGGCGGCTATCCAGTTCGAAGGCACCTTGGGTGAACGGCATGCGCAGGGTGAAGCCGAACAGCGATGGCTCATGGTGGAGGTGAAGGTCCATCATGGCGCCGCCGGGTAGGTACTTCACGCTCCACGGATGGTCGGCGCTGGAGGAATGCACCATGAACGAGAGCACGCTATCCCCTTGGGCCGGTCGGAGCTTGTCGGCCCGCAGGGTGTCGTTACCCGGAGTGATGACCATGTACTGCGCCACACCAGTGCGGATCAGTTCATGCTTCAGTGTCACCACCACATGGATGGGCTGTTCCATCGGGCCGGGTTGAGCGGCGCCCCAAAGGGACAGGAGCAGGAAGAGCGTGATCAACGCTGCGTACATGATCTGAAGTACACGTTCGACGATGGAAGGTTCGATCACCGCACCACCCAGATCCGCTTCGGCTCCAACCGGAATTGGACCTCATGGCCCACCTCTACAGGTTCGCCATCCAAATGTGCCAGCGTTCCTTCCTGCCAGACCGTAGCCGATCGGGTCACGATGTTGCGGATATAGCGGCTCTTGTCCGCCTTGCCGGTGTAGATCTGAATGAACGCGTTGATCAACGGGAGGATCGGCGGTTTGCGCACCACACGCAATTCGGCCCAGCCGTCATCGGGGAGTGACCCGGGGCTGATCTCCGCACCGTTCCCGAATTCTCGGGTGTTGCAGAACACGAGCATCAGTACGTGTGCCTCTGTGGTCTCATGGTTGGCCTTCACCACTACGCGCATGGGCGGTGCACCGAAGATCTCCCGGATGATGATGCTCGCGTACCCGAACATGCCACGGCTCTTGCTTTGATCGAAGCGGTGTGCCACGCGGGCGTCGAATCCGATGCCGGCGGTACCCAAAAAGGGGATGTCGTTGAGAAAGCAGACATCCATTTGCGCTGGAGTTCCCGTGAACGCACGTCGCAAGGCAGCTTCGGGTTGCAAGGGTAGTCCGAGTGAACGCGCGTAGCCGTTGCCGCTTCCCAGCGCTACAAGGCCCACCGGTACTTTCGTGTTGATCAGGCCCGCCGCGATGCTGTTCAACGTGCCATCACCACCTGCGCAGATCACACGGTCTATGCCAGAGCCCACCGCCTCAGCGGCCAACTCTTTACCATGACCAGCACGTTCGATGGTCCGAACGTCAAGGCTGATGCCCAGCTCGCGAGCGATGCGTTCGGCCGTGTCCCGTTCCTTCGGAGCAAGACCCTTGCCCGATCGAGGGTTGATGATGAGCATCATCCGGGTCATCGCGTACTGGTGAGTTCGCCACGAAGAAGGTGGCCGTTGAACTGCTGGATGGCAGCGGTCAGGTGCGATACCATGTCCTTTGCGAGCGCATCCTTTGCGCCAACATCGGCCCCTTCGGTCAATGCGCTCATTCCTACCATCTCTTTTCCGTCGAACTGCAAGTGTAGTTCATCGCTCACGCATTGGTAGATGCCATTGCTCGCCATGATGGCATAAGGTGGTCCGTCCTTTCGCACCGCGCTATGGCCGAAACTGAAGAAGGGTGATCGATGACCGATGAGGTCCAGCACCGTCGGAAGGATATCGATATGCTGGGTGACGCGGGCCTCTTGCGCAGGCGCGATAGCTCCTGGCATGTGGTATAACAGCGGTACCCAGTAGTCAGTGGCCTTGTTGTAGTTCTGTCCGTTCCTGTCGATGTCCGCCGTATGGTCTGCGGTGATCACGAAAAGCGTGTTCGCGAACCATGGCTGCTGCCGAGCATAGAGGAAGAATCCCCTCAACGCGTCATCGGTGTACCGCAAGGTGGGGTGGATCTTCAATGGGCCTCCTTTGAAGCGCGCCATTTCCGAAGTGGGCAACTCGTAGGGATGGTGCGAGCTTAGCGTGAAGACCGTGCTGAAGAAGGGTTCTCGTTGTTCGTTCAATGCTTTCGCAAAGAAGCGAAGGAACGGTCGGTCACGTACGCCCCAATGTCCATCCTGGTCCTCAGGAGCCCCGGTGTATTCGTTCAGCCCCACGTAGTCCGCGAAGCCGGCGGATCGGGCAAAGCCATCAAAACCCATGGTACCATTGCGACCTCCATGGTAGAAGCTCGTGCTGTACCCTTCAGCCCCGAGCACGTTCGCAAGGGAGGTGAAGGGCTGGCTCGCATAGGGTGAGGTGATGAAGGCTTCATCCATCAATTCCGGCATGCTCGCCAGGATGGCCGGGATGCCATCGATGCTCCTGCGCCCATTCGCGTAGGCCTTCGTCATGTTCAAACTCACGCCCATCAAGGAATCCAGGAAGGGCATGTAGCCCGGACCTCCGGAAAGGCGTCCGCTGTATTGAGCGGAGAAACTCTCCAGGATGATCACCACCACGTTCGGGCGGCTTTCCATGCTGGTCGTATCCGAGAAGTGATGGTGCACGGGCCAGTAGTGATCGGCCTCCGCATCGGACATGTACCGCACCGCTTGTAAGGTGGGTTTCCCCCAACTCATCAGCAGCGTGAACGGCGTGTTCAACGTGACGGGCAGTACGCTGGCCCCACCGTAGCGCGCTGCATCCAGTGGCTGAAGCGGAATGAGCTGAAGTCCGCCGCGCGAGGCGATGAGCATTCCGACCATGGTGATGGTACGCCAGCCCAACCGCCAAGGCCAACCGTTGGTGGTCGATGCCCTGTCCTTTGCGCGGTCGAATGCCCAGACGAGGAAGATGAGCGCTGCGATATAGAGCAACAGGATGTGCCAATAATCCTTGATGAACGATGGAGCGAGTGACACCGTATCATCGCCGGTGGAAAGGATCTGTAAGAAGTCGGCGGTGCTACGCTTCAGGCTGAACGTGTAGTACTCCAGGTCCACGAACTGGAAGAAGAGCGCGATGGCGTTCGGGATGATGTAGAGGGCCAGGTGTATACGTTGCGCCCATTTGTGCGATGGTGCCGGATGAGCGAGGTAGGCCAGCACCCAGAGCAAGTTGGTCCAAGCGATCGCACTGGCATCGAAGCGTAGGCCTCCTACGTACGAGTTCCATGGAACCTCCGGAAATAGATCGCGGTTAAGCCAGGCGAAGAGGAAGCGGGTAGCCACATAGACAAGACCCACTGCCCCCAAACGCAGGGCGAGAACGGTCAGCGGTCCACGGAACATGGGTGCGAAGATGCACAACGGCTCACGGTCTTGCGGCACGGACCAGGATGATGCGACCGTTCACCGCCCGGATCGGTTCCCAGCCGGCATAGGTGCTATCCAAGCAGGATATAGGCCCTTTGGCGCCATCGGTGATCACGAAGCGCACCGTTCCATCGGTCATGGCGCGGTGGAAGGCACTGTAGTCGTAAAGCCTGTCCTTGCTGTATTGAACGATGTCCTTCTGGGTGAGGACGCTCTGCCCGACCAAGTAGTGCTCCAGGTATTCACGATAGGTGACGAAGACGTATTCATCCGGCTTCAAGCCTAGTTCTCCAACGAGCAGCGCGTGAACGGCTTTGTCATCCGTCATGTGGCGGGCATGTATCGCATCCGGTTCACCCAAGCGGAACCAAGCCAGCACGCTGTTCGTGCGGAAAGCCGCGAAGAGCAAGCCGTAGCCAGCGAAGGACCACGCGAAAAGGCTACTCCACCGCTTTTGTTCCAACCGTGGAAGGAGGGCGGCGGCCGAAACGAAGGTGAGCATGAGGCTCTCGTGCAGGTAGTTCAGGCGGCTACCGTACTTCAGCCCGGTCACCATGGCTATGGCAAGGCTGATGCTCATGACAAGGGAGAGGAAGCGCAAAGGTCCATGGGTCGAACGCCAAGCGCGGATGACCACCACCGCAGCCAGGAGGTGCCAACCGATGAAGTACTTGTAGGTCGCTGGATCGAAGAGGTCCGCATACATCATCCCACTGAAACCGTTCCGTAGACCCAGTACCACGTTCTGGTAGAGGGCATCCAGCGTGCCGAGCTTCAAGAGGACTCCTGCGCAGCAGAGAACGGTGGCCCCCATGGACAAGAGCAGCGTGCGCACGGCGTTCCATTGGCGTGTGATGAACAGGTAAAGTAGCGGTGCGATCGACACCGCCATGGCCGATTGTTTGGAGAAGAGACCCAGTACGGCCACTGCACCGGCCAACATCAGTGATCTTTCGCTTCCACTTGCCATCCACCGCAGGAAGAGGAGCACGGCACCGATCGTGGTCACTTCAGCTAATGCGTCCATGCGAGAGAAGGATTGCTCCCACGACGAACACAGGGTGATCCCTGTGGCCAGCAGGCTTGCCCACGGCGCAGCACCCGCAGCGCGACCGGTGCGGTACACCAACCATCCGGTGAGGCACCAGAGGACCAACGCGAGCGATCGCGACAGGAGGAAGATGGAACGTGCATCATCGCCTTGTAGTCCGAGCATTTTACCGACACCAGCGCAAAGCAGATAGTATCCCGGCGTGTATTGCATCACATCGAACGGCGGCAGTTCCGGGTCCTGGTAAAGATCCTGGCCCAGCATGATCTTCTGGATCCCATGGATCACGTTGTGCTCCACGCCGCCCAGTTCCGTGCGGTGCTGGAGGAGCAATTGCACCCGCAAACTGGCGTTCCACACCAGAACACCGGCCAGAAGGGCCAGTACGATCACATGCAGCCGTATCCCCAGAATTCGACGGTCTTCCAGTGCCGGGATCATGCGGTGAAGATAGGATCAGGCTTTGCGGTACACGGCTACCATCGAACGACCGAACGTATGGCCGACCACCTTGTCCGTGATCCGGGACAGGGGAACGATGCGCCGATCCCAGAACGCGATCTGAGCCCTGGTCGGTGAGGTGCGGCGGAGGAGAAGCTTGTTGCCCAAGGAAAGAACGAAGCCCGCGCTGTCGAGGTAGCGAACGAGGATCTTCTGCAATGAAGGCGGCATCTGCTCATCGAGCATTCGTTCGGTGTACCGGCGGTAATGCCCGATCGCTCGGTCGAACGGACTGTAGAGGAACGGATAGGCCGGCACCACGATGATGAGGTGGCCTCCAGTGGCCAGGAGTTCGTTCGCGCGCAGGAGTTCCGCAGTTGCGTCCTCGATATGTTCGAGCACGTCGATGTAAAGCAACGTTTCGAAGTGCTCGCCTTTCACCTGATCCGTGGTGCCCTCGATCAATCTTTGCCTGATGGTCGGCGGCAACGGAACGTGCGCGCCAACCTGCTGCAAGAGCTTGCCATCCGGTTCCAAGAAGGTATAACCCGTTACGCTGTCGTTGGTCACATATGCGGCATTGACACCCAGTCCACAACCTACATCCAGCACGTTCCCGTGAACGAATGGTGCCACCTGAGCCGACCAGTAGCGTTTCCAGTTCACCGCGTGTTGGAACAGCTCCAATTCGGTGCCCACGTAGTTCATGGAGTGCGTTCGAGGCGCTTGTACAGGTGCTGTCCGGCTCGCACACGCTGCTGGTCGTTCCGGGAGAGCATCAGACCGATGACGAAGAAGCCAAGGCACAGCAACAAGCTGTTGAACATGGTGGCCGAGAGGTTGCTGGCCCAGCCGGGGATCGCCAGGGGTGTGAAGAGCTTGATGCCAACGATCGTAAGTACCGATAGCAGGAAGATCACGCTGAGGTACAGGAATGCCTTGAGGAAAAGCACCAGCAAACGATCGCTATACTCGATGAGCGAGCGGAATGCGTGTAGACTGAGGTCGTCGAAGCCCATTTTGGATGTGCCGCCCAAGCGTTTGCGCCGATCGCTGATGATGGTGGTGGTGGACACCCGTTGCTTGGAAAGGAAGGCGGCGAAATGCACGAATCCGTTGTCCAGCACCGCGCCCAACACGCGCCGATCGATGAGTGCGTAGTTGCCGAAGTTGATGCTGCGTCCGGAGACGAGCCGGAACAATACCCGGTAAAGTGCGTAACCCAATTTGAAGCCGGCCGACTCCGATCGTGCGCCCCGGCCTACGAAGACGATGCTGGCTTCCCGGTCCGCGAGCATCGCTGGAAGTGCGGCCGGGTCGTCCTCGCCGTCGCCGTCCATCACCACGAATCGTTCGGCGGTGGTGGTGGAGGCGAAGAGCAGGCCCTGGTAGATGGCCTCTTGATGGCCCATGGTGTAGGGCAGGGTGAGCACTTCCACCGATAGCATTTCGGACGCTGGTGCGTAGGCCAGTGCTCGTTCCGCGGTCGTATCGGAGGAGCCATCGTCCACCACCACCACGAGACAGCGCTCTTGCACCGTGCAGACCGCGTTCTCCACTTCCTTTAGCAGGAGTGGAAGCGCACTTTCCTCGTTCAGGCAGGGGATGATGATGGCCAGGGTGGGTCGCATCCAGCGGCGAAGTAACGGTGTTGGAGGCAAGACGTGGGTTTCGAACAGGCGATGTGTCCCATTTGGAGGATAGGTGCACAACACGATGTGCAGGGGACCGATCTGGCCGACAGGCGAGGACCTTCATGGGGAACGGAGCGTCGTGCGTTTCGGTCTGTTCGATGGAGGGATCCGGAACCGATCGACCGCTTCCAACACCCTGCTCCTTACAACTTCGCCGCACCAGCGCGGTCGCCCCAATACCTTTGCGCTCCCGCACGACCAGGGGACTTCAACCATGTCCGTACTCACCACCGAAGACCGCCAACTCCATTTTGAGCGTGGCACTCACAGCGACGCCTTCCTGATCAGCACCTACGAAAAGCTCGTCTATCCGCGCATCATCGAGGAGAAGATGCTGAGCCTGCTGCGGCAAGGCAAGATCAGCAAGTGGTTCAGCGGCATCGGCCAGGAGGCCATCAGCGTGGGCGCTGCGATGGTGTTGCAGGACGACGAGTATATCCTGCCCATGCACCGGAACCTGGGTGTGTTCACCACGCGGGGCATGCCTTTCCAGAAGCTCTTCGCACAGTGGCAGGGCAAGGCCACGGGCTACAGCAAAGGACGCGAGCGTAGCTTCCACTTCGGGAGCCAAGAGCACAAGGTGGTGGGTATGATCAGCCACCTGGGGCCGCAGCTGGGCATTGCCGATGGCATTGCACTGGCGCATAAACTCAAGAAAGAGAACCGCTGCACCATCGTCTTCACCGGTGATGGCGCCACCAGCGAGGGCGATTTCCACGAGAGTGTGAACGTGGCCGCCGTGTGGGACCTGCCGGTGCTCTTCATCATCGAGAACAACGGCTATGGACTGAGCACGCCCAGCAGCGAGCAGTTCCGCATGAAGAGTTTCGTGGACAAGGCCGTCGGCTATGGCATCGAGGGCGTGCAGATCGCGGGGAACAACATCCTGGAGGTGTACAACAACCTGGCGAAACTGGCCGACAGCGTGCGCGAGAACCCGCGTCCGATCCTGGTGGAGTGTATGACCTTCCGTATGCGCGGCCACGAGGAAGCCAGTGGAACGAAGTACGTACCGAAGGAACTGTTCGAAGTGTGGGGCAAGAAGGACCCCTTGATGAATTTCGAGGCGTGGTTGCTGAAGACCGGCGTGTTGAGCATCGCCAAACGCGACGAGATCCGCACCCGCCTGAAGGACGGCATCGAGGACGACCTGAAGCACGCGTTCGAGGAACCGGAACCGGTGCCTGTGGAATCCGCTGAATTGGCCGATGTCTACGCACCAACGTCGATCGATGGCACCCGTAGCGTCGACCCACCGGGTCGACCTGCTGCGTTACCCGAAGAATCCGCAATGGCTGGCGCCCCCGAGAAGCGCATGATCGACGCCATCCAGGAAGGCCTGCGCCAGAGCATGGAGCGCCACCCGGAGCTGGTGTTGATGGGCCAGGACATCGCCGAGTACGGCGGTGCGTTCAAGATCACCGATGGATTCGTGGAGCAGTTCGGCAAAGGCCGCGTGCGCAACACGCCACTGTGCGAGAGCGCGATCCTCGGTGCATCGCTGGGCCTGAGCATCAAGGGCATGAAGGCCATGATGGAGATGCAGTTCGCTGACTTTGTGAGCGAGGGCATCACCCAGATCTGCAACAACCTGGCGAAGATGCACTACCGCTGGGGCCAGAACGCCGATGTGGTGGTGCGCATGCCCACCGGTGCTGGCGTGGGCGCGGGACCCTTCCACAGCCAGAGCAACGAGATGTGGTTCGTGAAGACACCCGGCCTGAAGGTGGTGTACCCCAGCAACCCCTACGACGCGAAGGGCCTGTTGATGACCGCCTTCGACGACCCGAACCCCGTGATGTTCTTCGAGCACAAGGCGATGTACCGCAGCGTGAGCGGGCCAGTGCCCGAGCAGCCGTATAGCATTCCCTTCGGCAAGGCCCGTGTGGTACGCGAAGGGTCGGCCGTGAGCATCATCACTTATGGCATGGGCGTGCATTGGGCCGTGGATGTGCAGAAGGAGACCGGCATCGACATCGAGATCATTGACCTGCGCACCTTGGTGCCGTTGGACGTGGAGACCGTTCTCACCAGCGTGAAGAAGACCGGCAAGGCGCTGCTGCTGCACGAGGACACGCTGACGGCCGGCTTCGGGGGGGAACTGGCGGCCATCATCGCCGAACACGCCTTCGAGCACCTGGATGCGCCGATCGTACGTGTGGCCAGCTGGGATTCGCCCGTGCCTTTCGCTATTCCGTTGGAGAATGGGTTTCTGCCGAAAGGGAGGTTGAAGGGGGCGGTGGAGAGGTTGGTGGGGTATTGATCCGTTCACGTATGAGGCCGTTCCGAATCGCCGTTTTCATTGGGGTGATCCTCAACATAATGTCCAGTGCATATCCTCAAGGAATGGATATCTCTGGAATTGCGGAACGCGCTGTGCGTAAGAACGTTGCTGACTCAGCTTTTGATATCCATGCGTTCCTTGAACATGTGCGTTCGGATACCTCCATGCTGACGGCGTTCAGGAATGTCCGAAGATCAAGTCATCAGTTCTACGGCCATTTCGACGTGAGTAGATGGAAGCGTTATGGGGATCGACGGAATTTGATCGAATGGAAAGGGCGCTTCGTGCAAGGAGAGGATAGCTCGTACTTCGTTATTGACAGTGTGGGCTATCGAGGGACATTTCGTCGAAGTGCAAGGAAGAGGACGTACTATACTGAGAACATCGTACAGGCTCTTCTCTCGGGATATTCATGGTCTTCTCAGGGTTCCGATGTAGTGTTGCCTCAGGAAAGATCCTTCAAGAATTCACGATCTATCAAGGTTGAAGAGACGATTTTAAGAATCTTGGATGGATACACTGGTGGTCCGTTTGGTAAGAGTGCGCTTAGGTACTTTGATCTGTTCGAACCAAGCGTGATGAAGAACTTCAACTACACGGTCACGAATGATCGTAGGGGATGTTCGGAGCCATCCGTTTGCTTTAAAATGAGCGCCGTGCCGTACGCGTGGAAACATATGGATTGGTGGGGCTTTGGGGATGTGTGTTTCGATCAGGGAACCTACCAGCTTTTGGAGAGACAAGGCTTCTTGACAATGAGAAATGTCCACGTGTCATTTCTGGTAAGGAATGAGTTGAAAGACAAAAAAGTCGTGCCCTCCTACATCTACTTCGACGGAAGCCTTCCTACAGGAAACTTCTTGAAAGAGCATTTCACGTTCGCTTTCGGATTTGTGGATTGATGAGCCCCAGCTTCCGCAGGTCGGCGATCCCCCCACTCGCTGCCGCGGACCTAGGACCCGTGGTTATTTGTCCGGGAATGTTGGCCTTGGTCTCACGTCCCCCTATGCTGCCGCGGACCTGAGATCCGTGGTCCGTTTCACCCCTTCACCACCACATACCTTTCCTTCTCCTTCTTCACCTTCTTCTTCCCGTCCATGATATCATGGTAGTCCTCTCGTGTCAACCCGAGCAGCTTGATCAAGTTCCTGGCGATGCGCTCAGGCACAGGATCGATGTGGGACTGGATGATGATGGGGCGGAATAGGTCGGAGCGCGTCCACTTCTCATGCCCGCCTTTGGTGTGGATGTAGGTGCAGCCGGCCAATTCCAAGAACGCTTGGAACTCCTTCAGCGGAATGTTGCTGAGTTTCCGGGTGGACATGACTACAACGCCAAGGCCACTTCGCGCTGCATGTGCTTCACGCCCGGACGGTTGGTGATCTCCCGGTAATCCGGATTGTCCTCCAACAGTTCAAGGTGGTTCGGCGCCTTCACCCGTTTCTTCTTCTTGTTCACTGTCCAACCGAGGCGTTCCAACTCTTTGAAGATAGTGCCCTTGTTGTGCGTGTAGTCGAGGAACTCATCCAGCATAACCTCGAATGAGCGCTTCGCCTCCGCCTCGGTCTTGCCGTAGCCCGTGATGTCGAGCGAAGGCGCGAAGGCATAGTGCAGGCCATCCTCCTTCCACAGTAGGACGTTCGCGCCGACGGTGACCAGTTGGCCCGTTTGCAGGCGCTTACTTGCGAGGACGCGTTTTTGACTCATCGGTACCGCGAAACTACATGTTCTGGAAGTCGGCGGGGCCTTACGCAGAAGCTTCTGCGAGGACCAACGGCTCCAGCTTCTTCACCTTCTTCACGACCTTGCCCTCTTTGTTCACCATGACCAGCCAACCGTCCTTTTCCACCATGATGGTCTTTCGCACCGAGAAGGCCTGGACCACGGCACGCCTGGTGGCTTTCTTGAAAGCCTTGGCTATGGCTATTCCCTCTGCACTGGGCTTCATTTGGGTAGAACTGACCTTCTGAACGTTGTGCCTCAAATGTACAACGCAGCCAGAGCCATGCGGAAGCGGCCCGTTCCCATTGCCATTCCGCTGGAGAATGGTTTCCTGCCGAAGGGGCGGTTGAGGCGGGCGGTGGAACGGCTGTTGCAGTATTGACCAGAACGGACGTTCACTAGCATGGCCGCTATGCTTCTAGCTTTCGGTTCAACCTTACGGGATTGACCAAAGGCCTTCGGCTCACGCCGGCTGCGGCGTGTACCGCAGGTACGGCTTCACCCGGCGGATCGCGCCGTTGAACTTCACCTCGGCTTCTGCATCGCTCACGGCGGGGGTGATGACCACATCTTCCCCAGCCTTCCAATCCGCGGGTGTGGCGACACTGTGTTCCGCCGTGAGCTGCAGGCTGTCGATCACTCGGAGGATCTCCTGGAAGTTCCTGCCGGTGCTGGCCGGATAGGTGATGATCAACTTGATCTTCTTGTCCGGACCGATAACGAACAATGAACGCACCGTGGCTTTCTCACTGGCGTTCGGGTGGATCATGTCGTAAGCCAGTGCGATGGAACGATCCGCATCAGCGATGATCGGGAAGTCCACCTTCACCACCTGCGTCTCCTCGATATCCTTCACCCACTCGTGGTGGGAGGGAAGAGGATCCACGCTCAAAGCAGCCACTTTCACACCCCGCTTGGCGAACTCTGGAAGTAGCCGCGCCGTAGCACCCAGTTCGGTGGTGCATACCGGAGT